>JAIBCA010000169.1 GCA_019694345.1 Pyrinomonadaceae bacterium
ACGCGGCTCCGAGGATCAGTCGGGATATTCCCGCCCTGTGCAGCGATCGTCGGATTTCCGCTTGTCACGGCTCCCTGCGGACAAGCCCCGATCGTGTCACGCTTAAATTCGTCGATCGCATTTCGCATCAACCTCAGCGACTCGCGAAGCCGCAATTCCTTTTGCCGCTTGACCGCATTTTGGGCCATGGGAATGGTCCCCATGACCAGGATCGCTAGGACGGCGAGCGTCGACACGAGTTCGAGCAAGCTGTAGCCCGCTACACTCTTGTGAATGATCGCTGTCGTCCGTGACATAACTTCTTATTTGATCTTGATCGCAAAGTTTTTGCCATCTGCGGTCATTAGATTCAAAACGTCGCCATCGAAACCTATTTCCGGAATGCCGTCGGCGAGTGCCTCGATCTCAAAAGTCACAAGCGTCCCTGCCGCGAGCGTTCTGATGCCTTCGTTTGCGGTAAGCGAGACGAACATCTTTCCGTTCTGGTTTAGGAACGGCATCGCAGCCTTGTTCTCATCCGCTCCAAAAACGTCTCCAAGATTGACCGATCGTATCGCGACCCTTGCAGGGTCGAACTTAAGCCCGAGAACCGCCGACCTAAATCCTGTCGAACCGGTCATCGTGACCGCCAACCGTGCACGTTCACCGGATCTCATCTCTTTCACTTCACCCGCCATCGACAGGTTTGCCGCCGGCCCGGCGGCGACTTCAGACGGTAACGCGTCCGTCTTGACAACATTTGCGGTCTGATTGAGTTGGAGCGTCTTAACAGTTGAGTCGATCGGAACAAGAGATGGCTCAGTTCCTTCGTTCTTCGCAACCGCGGTTCCCTGGGCCGAATCGGTTCGGACATAGGACGGAGCTTCTGCCGGTTGGTCAGGAAGCTGAACATTGACATTCGTCGGAGTCTTTCTGGCGAGTGCAAGCATCTCCTCGCGCTCTTCGTCGATGATCATCGCCTCAAGCGAATTCGACGTCGGCACCGCAAGGCTGCCGGTCGGACGTTCGATCTCGTCCTCGGGCAAAATGGCAGGAGCTCGGATAACACGGGGCGTCACTGCGATAACAATATCGACCTGTCGATTGTCGTTGACAGGTGCTGTGAATAGACGGCCGAGTATCGGGATCAGGCCGATGAGCGGCAACCCCGAGCGGCTCTTAGTCTCGACCCCCTGAGCAACACTCGCTAAGAGAAGCGTCTTGTTATTCTGAACCCTTGCAGTTCCCTTGATCGTCCTTTCTGTAAAGGTCGGCGTAAGCGACGACGCTCCGGCGACGTCCTTTGACTCGATCTCCATCGCAACCTGGACGTCCTGGTTGGGGAATACCAACGGCTTGAACTTTAGCGTCAAGCCCACCTGTTCATAGTTGATCACGTTGGACAGAAACCCGTTACTGTTGTTGTTATTGTTATTGTTATTGAAGTTCCCGTTAGAGATCTGTGCCGTCTGCACCGGAACACGCTGTCCGATCCTTGCCGATGAATCTTCGTTGTTGAAGGCGTGGATCTGGGTGGAGGCTATAAGCTTAGTATTCGACTTTGACTGCAACGCCGTAATATTGCTGACCGGCAGTCCCAGAGCAAACCCGAGGCTCGAAATATTGGGTAACCCCATCGCCGTCGTGATCGGCCCGGACGAGCCTAAATTGATGTTTGGTATCGCGGCGCCGCCGATATTCAGCAATGTGCCGTTCTGCCCGGTCGTTCCGAGTTGATTACCGAACTGCAGTAGATCGTTCTTATTGACCTCATAGATCGAAACGTCCATCACCACCTCGGCACGATCCTTATCGAGAGATGAGATCAATTTGCCTATAAGCCGGATGTTTTCCTCGGTATCGCGGATTGTGACGCTGTTGGTGGCGTCATCTGTCAACACGATGGTCTGCGTTCTTCCTGGCTGAGCGGGTATGGCTGTTTGAACAACCTTTGCAATATCTTTCGGCGCGGCATTCTGCAAATAGAATGTTCGCAGCACAAGCTGCTGAAACTTTTGTCTTTGTGTCTGCAGAGCAACAATGATGGTACGCGGGCCGACCTTTTGGAAAAAGAGCCCTTCCTGAAGAAAAATATAATCGAGTGCCCTGGCCGCTGTTACATTCTTGAGTTCGATATTGACCTTGCGGTTAGGCGTTCGAAACGACTCGGTATCGAACAAAACGTTCAGATCGAGATCTCGGGCAAGTTCTTTGATGATGAATTGCAGATCGACACCAGCCGGAAACGGGAGATCACGAAGTTTCTCAAGCTTCTGTGGCAACTGCTGTGTCTGGTCCGGCTTAAATGCTGTTGGAACGAGCTTTACACTGCCATCCGCGTTTTTCTTATCCGATTTTCCGTCAAGCACCTCTTTCTGCAGGCGGACCATTCGTTCCATCTCGGATTTGGCCAACTCGTTGGTCGGGTCAAACGCGTACGCCTTCCGAAACGCGATGTAAGCATTTTCGTAATCCTTTTCTTTCGCTGCTAAAGTTCCCTTCTTGATGTACTGCTGCGACGCATTGAACAATGCACGGGTCAAATGCAGTCGATATTCGGGGTTTCTAGGATTTTCCGAGACCGCTATCGCAAACTCCTCGCTTGCCTTGTCCCACTCCTCTGCCGCTTCGTGGCGCATTCCAATTTTGAAATGCTTTTTGCCGTCACCCAATGCGAGAGCGGCAACCGGCGAAATGGTCGCGAAGATAATGAGTAAACTGAGCAGTATGCGAAGGTAATTCGATCTTTTCATAATCGTCTGTTTTGCTAATACTGGGTTCGAAGCACCGCAAAGGACGGCATTCTATCGGAACCGGGAACTTAATACACGGTCGAAACCGTCAAAAGTTGCAAATAACGTCAACCTGGTTCTAACGGCGTAAGGCGCTCCCGTAATTTTCAGTCTTAATGCCGAAAAATGCAATAGGAAAAGACGGTTTTGACAAGCTCGGGCGTTTAGCGAAAAGCGATCCCAATGCCCTAATTTAGAGGCGTGGTCACGGGATCGACAGTCAATCGGTCGAGTGCTCGGCGGCTGATCACGGCGATAAGGACCGCCGAAAAGACAGTCGCGGCGATACCCATTATCAGCACATAGGAATCGCCCGAATTTTCGAGGGTAAGTTCCGAGAGACCGGCTCCAACAAGCACCATTGCAGTGGATCGCGGCAACATTCCGACAGCCGTTCCCAATAAGAATGACTTCAAGGGTACTTTGGCCGAAGCCATAAGAAAGTTAGTGAAGGCGAACGGCATCACGACCGATAATCGGATCAAGAATACTATCAAGGTTGTTCGCCAAAAATTCTCCCCCAACAGAGATCGATATATCGCCTCCGCCCGCGGGTGTTTGCCCGCGACATCCGGCAGCCGGTCGCCGCTTATACGCGAGTTGATCTTGAATGAGATCGTCGCCGCCCCGACCACCGTGATCATGAGGATCAGAATTCCGAGTTCAAAACTAAAGGCCCAACCACCGACAATCCCGATGACATTGGTAGGCAGTAGAGCAAAACCGCATAACAAGAGAGTTCCGAAAAGATAAAGGATCACCCCGCTGCCCCAGTTATCACGCAGCCACTGTCCGATCGGCTCCAAAAACGAGATGAGGATCAAACTGCCGACGATCGGCAAAAACGTCGTCACCAATGCCATCGGCCCCAAGTGGCCGAGATCTTTGATCGGTTTCCATACGCGTTTCACCATATAATTTCGAAATTCTACCACAATTCCGGCCTACATTACTTGCCGACGAAGGTAATCGAGTGCCGCTTGGCTGGTCCGCCATCGTATCAAATATCGGTCACCGGGTAATTTCAACCCGACAGATTTTGTGCCTTTTGCACCAGAGTAACCGATGAATACAGTACCCACCGGCTTTTCATCGGTTCCGCCGCCCGGTCCTGCAATGCCGGTGACGGCGATCGCATGATCGGTTCCGGCGTATTCTCGCATACCCTTTGCCATCGCTTCGGCGCACTCAGCGCTTACTGCTCCGTTCGCTTCGATCACCGACAGCGGAACGCTCAGGGTTCGAATTTTTGCTTCGTTCGAATACGTCACCGCTCCTTCGACAAAGTAATCGGACGATCCGGGCACCTCGGTCAGCCGGCGGGCGATCAAACCGCCGGTGCAACTTTCGGCAACCGAGACGGTCTCGCCGCGACGCTTCAAATGCTCACCGACGATCTGTTCCATCGTCTCGCCGTTAGTCGCGAATACCGGCTTGCCGATCGCCTTTGTCAACTCGTCGGCAAGCCGGTCACATGTGGCAATGGCCTCTAACTCGTTATCGGAGCGGGCTGCAATGTGGATCTCAACCTCACTTTTGTTGAACAGGATCGAGGTCTGTACGCTCGGGTACCCGGTGTAGATCGGAGCCGCGATCTCATCGACCGCCGATTCGCCAAGGCCGCTCACCCGCAAGATGCGGCGCTTAACGTAAACCGTTCCGGCATCCGCCCGAAGACGTTCCAATACATGATCGATAAACATCGGCTGGTTTTCACGCGGAGGGCCCGGAAGAACGATCAACAGCGTGCCGTCGATCTCGGCCAGCATCCCGACCGCTGATCCGTTCGGGTTTGGCAGTATTTCGGCACCGTCGATCACAAACGCCTGCCGTTTGTTTATCTCAGGCATTTCGCGACCCCAAGAACGGAACCGTTCACGCAGATGCTGTTCGATCTCGTCGTGATAAACGAGCGCTCGGCCGGCTGCAGCGGCGGTATATTCACGGGTGATATCGTCAGCGGTCGGCCCCAAGCCCCCCGTCGTGATCACGACATCCGATCGTTTCAAAGCATCGCGCACGGTCTCCTCAAGCCGTGAGCCATCGTCGCCGACGATCGTCTTGAGCATCACCTCGATACCGATATCATTCAGCTTTTCCGTTAGCCAAAGACTATTTGTGTCAGTCTTTGTCGGCGTCAGCAGTTCCGATCCGATAGCGATAATCTCTGCACTCAACATAAATCCTCTTCCACGAATCAAACCTGCGACTGATAAATGCTCACTTCTGGCATCCGTTCAGCTCGGTTCCCTTCATTGGCCATTCCTTCTATTTGTAGATTTCTACTACCGGTTTGCCATCTGAGCCGATATACGCACGATACATCCCCTCTGAGTTAAACGAAATGGCCATGTTTCCAAACTTGTCCATTGCCACAATTCCGCCATCTCCGCCAAGCTTTTGCAGCTTTTGCTTTATGACCATGTCGGCTGCATTCTGTATGGGCATTGCGCGATACTCCATTAATGATGCAATATCGCGGGCAACGCCCAAGCGAATAAAGTACTCGCCCCATCCAGTCGCCGAAACTGCACAAGAATCGTTGTTGGCGTATGTGCCGGCGCCGATTATCGGAGCGTCTCCGACCCGTCCATATTTCTTATTGGTCATCCCGCCGGTCGAAGTCCCGGCAGCGAGGTCACCGTAACGGTCCAACGCCACGGCCCCGACCGTGCCGAAGCGATTTTGCGACTCCGCGACCGCGGGAACGGAATTTGAAGAAGCGGAAGGTTTGACGCTTTCGCTTTTGCCCCTTTCGACTCTTTCGATCTTCTGTTTTTCCTCTTTTAGAATGTTCTGCAATGCATCCCATCGATGCTGCGTCCAAAAGTACTTTTCATCCACCAACTCGATATTCTGCTGTTTGGCGAACTTTTCGGCGCCATCGCCGATCATCATCACGTGCTCCGACTTTTCCATTATCGCTCGGGCAAGACTGATCGGGTTTTTGACGTGACGCAACCCCGCTGCAGACCCGGCAGCCAGCGTTTTGCCGTACATGATCGACGCGTCAAGTTCGTTTTTGCCTTCATTTGTAAAGACGGCCCCTTTACCCGCGTTGAAGAGCGGCGAATCCTCCATTATCCGGATCGCTATCTCAACAGCATCGAGGCTGGTCTTTCCCGCCTGTAGAGCTTTGTATCCGGCAAGGACAGCCTCTTCAAGTTTGGCGCGAAATTCCTTTTCCTTTTCCGGCGTCATTGCCGCCTTGCTTATGACCCCGGCTCCGCCATGAATGATAAATCCAAGCCTCGGGTTCTGAGGCGATTGCAGCTGCTTGATCTCTCCAAAGCTGCTCTTTTGGCCAAATGCCGCGAAGGACGATACCAAGACAGCGATAATTACCAGTGAAACGTAGATTCTCATATACCTTTTGGATCGGTTCTGCCCGAATTGCTCACAGGTTATCACAACGCACTCCAAAACCATTCGGTTATCTCCGAGTATTGGCCTCGAGTCTGAGCCGGAATCCAGCATCGGCTGCAAGTAATTCTGCTTCTTCGCGTGCCCAAGGTGAAATACCGCTGGACGGGTCACGGGCCAATGCCAGGAAGTCACTCCAGGCTACCGTCTTCGTGGCTCCCACTTCATCCGGATTCGGAACCGGCTTGGCGTCCGTAAATCCGACAAAAACCGGGCAGATCTCATTCTCGACTATGCCGTCCTTTTCCGCCCGGTAGCGAAAATCGGGAAGCATTTCGATCAGATCGACGCCGCTCAACCCGAGTTCGAACTTCAACCTTCGGCGAGCCGCATCGATCGTCGCCTCGTGCAGCATGACGTGCCCGCAGCACGAATTCGACCATACGCCCGGCCACGTTTTTTTCGACGCAGCACGCTGCTGAAGTAGAAGTTCGCCTTTTGAATTGAAAAGAAAGATCGAGAACGCAAGGTGCAGTTTGGTTTCCGCATGATGAACTAACGATTTCGCCTCGGTTGCGATCGGATCTCCGTATTCATCGACATAGACGATCATTTCATCGAATCGATAATGCAGGCGTTGCCAAAATACGCCTGCGAGCGCGAGTATCAGTATGCCGATCGCGGCCGGCCAGAACATCTGGCCGAACACCGCGATAGCCGTCCAAAAAAAGACCGATAAAAGGGCGCTCGAAGCCAACTGCACCGGTGCCGGCAACAGCGTTCTCCGGTAATTAAGGAATACTTCGATCACGGCGGCCCCAGCGGCTCCGGTTATCAGCCAGCCGACAAAATTCGACAAAGGTACGCCGTAAAATCCTCCACTGCCGTGATACTGCCAAAATCCCAGTTTGACCGCACCGGGATCAAGCACCAGATCAAAAGCTGTCGCGATGAATGCGGCCGCCACGATCCGGACCCACATAAAACCAATGAGTCGCCGCGAGATCGCATATGCTCCCAATATGAGCGGCGTCCACGCCAAAAACACAGTCCAAGGCGTAACGCCAAATAGCTTGAATCCAAGCAACTCGGAGTAGCCGAAATGTCCGTAGGGAAACCCGGTAAAGATCGCCGACGTTTCGATCAGTAGAGCGTAGATGCCCAGAATTGCCCAAAGCAAGGCGGCGTCAAACCGGCCCAGCCATCGACGCGTCGCCCAAAATGCCGGGATCGCGAACAATATCACGTTGAGGCCGGAAAGATAGTGTGACCACGGCGGCAATTCGACGTTGACCATAAAGAAGGCTCCGGCCGCCAAAAAGCACAAGATTCCACATACGATGATTCGATCCTTGATCATTAGAGCTATAATCCAACTATGCCCGACGTCGTCTATTTATTGAAGGTAAGCCGCCCGCGATTCTGGGTGTATCTGCTCGGGCCGTACCTCGTCGGTCTGATCGCCGCGGCCGTATCGCGCGACGACCTTCTGAACTGGAACTATGCAGTTTTCGCGTTGTATTTCACAATACCGGCGAACCTGCTGGTGTACGGTGTCAACGACGTCTGCGATTATGAGACCGACAAGCTTAATCCGAAAAAGACCGATTACGAAACGTTGGTCACTCCGGAGCGCCGAACAACTGTCCTGTCGGCGATAATGCTGCTGAACCTGCCATTTGCGGCGGGGTTGATCACGGTTCCGATCGCCGCAATAAATGTTTTGGCGGCCTTTTTACTACTCTCGATCTTCTATTCTGCCAAACCCGTTCGTGCAAAGGCCGTTCCGTTCTTGGATTCGGCCTTTAATATTCTCTACATAATGCCCGGTGTCTTTGCCTACGCGTTCGTCACAGGCGGCCTCCCGCCCTGGCAGGCTATCGCCGCCGGCGGCCTCTGGACGGCCGCAATGCACGCATTCTCAGCTATCCCGGATATCGAAGTGGACCGCAAAGCAGGCTTGGCAACCATCGCGACCACGCTCGGTCGCGGCGGAACGCATCTTTTTTGCCTCATCGCGTATGTCGCATCCGCCATATTGTCGGTCAGATTCCTCGGGTCGCTGGGCATCATCTTCGGCGCGGTTTATTCACTGATGATGGCCGTCTCGTCATTTAACAGAAACCGGGAGGGCGTTTTCAGCTTGTATCGCTACTTTCCGATCGTAAATGCAGTTGTCGGTTTCTGCCTGTTCTGGTACGTGGCGATCACCAAGTTCCTTTTGTGCGTATTTTTCCCCTGCGATCCGGGCAACCTGAATTGAACCTTTACTTATCCGTTACTTATAAGGCCTCTAACGGCCCTGCCGATGTAATTCCGTGCACGCGTTTATAAGCAAGTTCGGCCGAGATGAGGCAGATCTGCGTTCCGATTCCGGGATTTGTCCCGGCACCGGCGTAATAAAGGCCCTTGACCTTTTTTGAGAAGTTCTTTGGCCGAAATATGGCCGTCTGCATCAAATTATGGGCCAAACCAAGAGCTGAGCCTTTGAACGAATTATAGTCGGCCGCAAAGTTCTCGACCGTGTAGATCCGCTTGTACACGATCTTTTCACGAAGGCCGTCTATCCCCATTTCGGCTTCCATCAGCGACAAAATGCGTTCCGAGTAGGTGTGCTTTTCTGACTCGGTCATCTTGAGATTTGACGCAATCGGGACAAGCACGAACAGGTTCTCTTTCTCTGCCGGGGCAACACTCGGGTCAGTCACGCTCGGGGCACAAACGTACAGTGAAGGCTCGTTCGGCAAACACGGATCGTCGTAGATATCGGCAAAATTCTTTCGCCAATCCTCGCTGAAAAGAAGATTGTGATGAGTGAGGCTCGGCAGCTTTTCGCTGACCCCCAAATACAAGATGAATGCCGACGGAGCCATCACCCTCTTCTGCCAATACCTCTCGCTGAACGTTCGGTATTTTGGTTCGAGCAGCCTAGTCTCGGTATGGTACATATCGGCGTTCGAGATCACGATGTAGGCTTCAGCAATGTCACCGCTTTCGAGCCGAACACCTTTCGCCACGCCGTTCGTTACCAGGATCTCCGCGACCGGCGACGAGGTGCGAATCACGGCTCCGTTTTTTTCGGCGATCCGCGCAAGTGCCTTGATCAGTTCGTAAAATCCGCCCTGCGGGTAGAATACGCCCTGATTGAAATCCATATGCGACATTAGGTTGTAAAGAGCCGGAGCCTCGTACGGCGAGGTGCCAAGGAACACCATAGTGTATTCCATCACCTGCCTCAGCTTGTGCGACCTGAAGAACCGCGAAACGAACGTGTGCATCCTAGAGAAGACAGATAGCTTTTGCCCCTCGGTTGCCACGCGTTTGTTCAGGAAATCCCATATGCGGTCGTAGTTCTTGAACATGAAATGCTGCGTCGCTACTTCGTACTGATATTCGCTTTGTGCGAGGTATTTGCGAAGGTTATCGCCTGCACCTTGTTCGATAGCCTCAAACGCGGCGGCATCGCGCTCGATATCCGAGTGAATGTCGAGTTTGCTCGAATCGCTTTGGAAAAATATACGGTAGGATGGATCGAGCCTAACGAGATCCAAGTGGTCCTCGACACGCTCACCCATCAGTTCAAAAAAGTGTGAAAATATGTCCGGTGCCAGGTACCATGACGGCCCCATGTCGAACTTGAAACCGTCTTGCTCAAATATATTTGCCCGACCGCCAAGGTTCTCGTTTTTTTCAAAGACCTCGACCTCATAGCCCTTTTTTGCAAAAAGGCCGGCCGTTCCCAGCCCGCCTATCCCCGCACCAATGATAATTACCTTTTTACTCATAAACACCGGCTAAAGCCCGGATCGATAGCTTTATTTTCTTAGGCAGATCTGTCCGCACGCGGCCTTTGTAAACGTTGTAACCGGCACGCTCGATCTCCCCAAGGATCGCCTTGTAGAGGACGTACGAGATCTTCACCGCCAGTCGGCCACGCCAATTAAGCATTTTTATGCCGGGAAAGGCCTGTCGATAAACTCGCTTGTTGCGCTCGATTTGAAACTTCATGAACTCGACGAACCTGTCGTCAAATCGCTTGCGGCCGAGATCCGCAGTCTCGAGCCCGAATTGGGCAAGCTCGTCTTGGGGCATATAGACCCGTCCCAGTTCATCCCAATCTTCTCTAATGTCGCGCAGAAAATTGGTAAGTTGAAAAGCGTACCCGAGTTGGATCGCGTGCGGAAAGGCTTCTGGAGTTGAAAACCCGACAATACGAGTGACCATCAGGCCAATGACGCCGGCCGAGCCGTACATATATTCCTCGAGTTCGGCGTAGTTGGCGTAGGTCTTCTTGTCCTCGTCCATGAACATCGACCTGAGAAACGCCTCGCCTTCATCGATCGGTATTTCGTACTTTGTGAATGCGTAAACTATTGCCGACATGACGGCGTCGTCCGAACCGCCGTTACGCATTGCCCCCAGCCAGGTCTGACGCCACTCCTCAAGCCTTGCCACACGCTGGGCTCTGGTCGAAGTGCCCGGGTCATCGACGATCTCATCGGGAATACGGGCGAAGGCGTAAACGGCATAGATGCCCTCGCGGGTCTCACGCGGAAAGAACTGGGTTGCAAAGTAAAAGCTCGTGCCATACCGGCGCGTGATCGCACGGCATTCTTCAAGTCCGCGAAGAACAAGTTCTGATCTTTCGTTAGCAAGTGGCCTCATTTCGGTCTCAGTCGCTTCGCAATTCACCGCCGCGGCAGAAGAATATAGCCGGGTCTCGAAAAAATAACCGCGATCGACAAAATACCGTTCGAAAAGATCCATCGTTCGGATTCAGGGGATAGACGAATTATGCAGATGACGCGAGGAAGTCACGGACCATCTTCATGTCCTCCCAGACCTCACGTTTTTTGTGCGGATCGCGGAGCAGGTATGCCGGATGAAATGTAGGCATTACCTTCGATCCGCGATAGTCGTGAAATTGCCCGCGAAGTTTGCCGATCGGGACCTTTGTGTCGAGGAGATTGTGGGCGGCGGTCGCACCGAGCACGACGATCACCCTAGGTTTTACGATCTCGATCTCCCGCAACAGAAATGGCTTACACGCAAACGTTTCATTCGGTTCCGGGGCTCGGTTCTGTGGCGGCCGGCATCGGTTGATATTGCCAATAAAAACGTCCTTTCTAGGGATTTGGAGACCTTTTTCGATAATATCCGTCAAAAGTTGGCCGGCACGCCCGACAAATGGTTCGCCCTGGAGGTCTTCGTCAGCACCCGGAGCTTCGCCCACGAACATAAGGTCGGCATTGAAATTACCGACGCTGTTGACAACTTGTTTGCGGCCAAGCGTCGAAAGTTTGCATCTTGCACAATCCGGGCCGATCTCTTCACGGATCGAGAGAATTGCTGATATATTCGGGTCGTTGGCAAAATTCGTTGTAATTACGGTCATCGGTTCGTCTGGCACTGCAGCTAAATTTTCTGAAGGCGGTACATTTGTCGTTCTCTTGGGTGAAGGGCGATTTGACAATGATGGCAACATCGACAACCTTGACACGTTCGTCTGCCTCGTTTCGGCCGTTGTTTCGCTCGAGCGGGCGATCGTCGGTATCACCGAAGCGATCGGCTCGAAAGGCTGAGACGCCGGACGAGTCTCAACAGGACGTGACGCCCTCCGTTCAGGCTCGACCGGGACCAGCAAATTTGCATCGATCTCGCTGACACCCAATTCCCGCAGGAATACCACCTGTTCGCGAATGTCCGCGATAAGCTCATTCATTTCCCCGTTCTCTGTCATCAAATTTAATTAGTATCCGGCGAGATCCAGCAGCATTTCTTACGATGTCCGGGCCCTTACAACTTCGTCCAATATCCGATCCGCAAGTTCCCTTTTCGACATCAGCGGCATTTCTTTTTGGCCGCCACGCAAAATGATCGTCGCAATGTTTGTGTCAGTGTTGAATCCGGCCCCTGCTTTGGTAATGTCATTGGCGACAACTATATCGAGTCCCTTTTTTTCCATCTTTGAACGTGCGTACCCGATGACATCGTTCGTCTCGGCGGCAAATCCAATGACCAAGAGCCCGTCGTGCCGATGCCGCGAAACATCGGCCAGTATGTCAGGCGTCTTTTTTAATTCGAGCGTCATCGAATCGCGGCCTTCTTTCTTGATCTTGGCATCCGCGGCGTTTGCCGGAGCATAATCAGCTACCGCTGCCGCACCGATAAAGACGCTCGCCTTGGACAATTCATTCATTACGGCGTCATGCATTTCTTCGGCCGAGATGCCCTGAACTACTTTCACGTTTGCCGGCGGGTCGACAGTCGTGACGCCGGCAACAACTGTCACGTTCGCACCTCGTGCGGCGGCAGCTTCGGCAACAGCAAATCCCATTTTCCCGGACGAGTGATTCGATATGAACCTAACCGGATCGATCGCCTCACGCGTCCCGCCCACCGTTATCAAAAAATGCTCGCCTTTTAGGTCACAAACGTTGGACGAGGACTGATCCTCGCCGGTCTCACCTCTTTCGTCGCACGTCGCCAGAAGCGCCATTGCCTGTCTGCAAATATTCTCGACGTCTTCCAACTTTCCAGTTCCGACCGTCTTACACGCGAGTTCGCCTTCGACCGGAAGGACAAAATGGACGCCGTCCTTTCGAAGCCGTTCGACGTTTCGCTGCGTCGCCGCTTGGTCCCACATTGTCGTATTCATCGCCGGAGCGATCATCACCGGAGCCGTCGTCGCCAGGTAAGTTGACGAGAGAAAATCGTCTGCGACCCCGTTGGCGAATTTGGCGATAATATTCGCCGTCGCCGGGACGATCAGCAGCAGGTCGATATTCTGCGAGAAATTGATGTGTGCTATAGGATCAGGATTTTGCGGGTCGTAATCATCGACGATCACATGCTTGTCGGTCAAAGCTCGAAACGTCAGCGGCTGTACGAACTCGGTCGCATGCCTGGTCATAGCCACGCTGACATCACAGCCCGACTTCTGCAACGCACGCATCACCTCGACGGCCTTATAAGCCGCGATCCCGCCCGAGACGCCTAGTCCAACGCGATATTTCGCCATAGCGTTATTCTATATCAACTGTTGTAAAATGATATAAACGTGCGAGGCGTACATTTATGAAGTTCGATTACATCGTGATCCTGGTGATAATGGCCGTTGCGAGCTATTTCCTCTTTATCCGTAAACCTAAAGCAAAGCCTACATCCGACGTGGAGGCAGATCACGGAAAATCAGATCCGGACGCTTCTTGATCAATGAAACCTCAAACCCTCGCCTCGGAGACGATCCTCAAAGGTAGAATATTCGATATCCGCATCGATTCGATCCGCGAAGGCGATGTCGAATATGAGCGTGAGATCGTTGTCCATAAAGGAAGTGCGGTCATCGTGCCCATCTTTGACGATATGACCGTCGGGCTTGTCAGGCAGTATCGCCACGCGGCCGGGAAATATTTGCTCGAGGTGCCCGCGGGTTCTTTGGAGGCGGGCGAAGACCCACTTGCCGGAGCGATCAGAGAACTGGAAGAAGAAATTGGCGTGGTCGCCTCTAGGGTCGAACTGCTCACCGAGTTTTTTGTTTCTCCCGGTTTTTTGACCGAGAAGATGTTCGTCTATCTCGCGACCGGATTGACCGAAACGGCTCAAAACCTCGACGGTGACGAGATCATTGCCATCGAACGTCTTCCGCTGAAACTGGCCATCGAGATGTCCCGAAACGGCCGGATCGAAGACGCCAAGACCATCGTCGGGCTCACATTGGCCGGCTCTAAGTTGGGCATCGAACCATAAGCAGTCTGCCAAACACAGGAATCCGAACTGCTACTCGACACGCAATATCGAGGAGGTCGGGACGGCTCCGGCCACTCCGTACGTCCCAACCGATTGAAAAGGATACACGGTCAGCCACCACGAATTATTGGACGGACGGAACATTGCCAGATCCGCTACAAAATCACCGTCAAAATCGCCTACCTGCACCATGTCGCCCGGCGAACCGAACTGATAGTACGATGCCGCCCCGCTCGAACTTCGCAAGATGTACGCGAAACCGTTGGACCCACGGTGGACAGTGATATCAGCCCGGCCATCGCCATCGTAATCGGCCGGAATTGGCGTATCGGTGCTAATGCCCCATGGTGCAATAATGGAATTTGCGTCCGAACTTTTGTACACGTACCAGACGCCGGTCGACGGACGGTAAACCGCGACATCAGCCTTTTGATCACCGTCAAAATCAGCGGGTACCGGCTTATCGCCGTCTGCTCCCCAGTGCATTGCCGAGAATTGCTGCGTGCCCATGTGCCATAGATACCAATTGCCTTCCGAGGGACGAAATACAGCGATGTCGCTGATCGTATCGCCATCAAAATCGGCTGCGATCGGCTTGTCGCCCGGCAGTCCGAACTTAAAAACGAACCAAACCAGATCCGAACTTCGCCTGATGTACCAATACCCGGTGCTGTTTCGAAACACCGCCCTGTCAGTAATACCATCGCCGTCAAAATCGCCGGGAATGGGGATATCGCCAAAACTGCCGAGCCCCCAGTTGACGAACGCCGGTTGATTGGTCGGATTGTTCGTCGAGATGATGTATGAATCTCCCGTCGCCGGGTTCCAATAGCTCAAATGGGAAATGCCCGTACCATCGACATCCACGATTCGCGGCTGCCCGGGCTTGGTACACACGTTTTTCAAGACCGTGATACTAGACATATCATTTAGTAGCGGCCGCGAGTTTGTTATCCCGCTGTTCGCCTGGACAAGATCTACCTTTCCATCACCGTCAAGATCGGCTTGAAGCGACCGCAGCCCGGTATAACGGGTGAATCGGTGAGCTAGGTCTTGGCGCGTCAGGTTTCCGGCACCGTCGTTGATGTAAACCACCTTCTTGTCCTGATAACGGTATGTAAACACTATGTCCGGCGCCGAGTTGCCGCCGAAGTTGCCGATGGAGACATTACCCTGAACGCTCGTATCGGCGGTAATGACGTAGTCCGAACGGATAAATCCCGAGCCGGTCGAGGTGAAGATCGCAAAATTCGGCGTCGACGAAAGACTAACTATCAGAAGGTCAGACTTTCCATCGGCGTTAAGATCGTCCACGGAACCGACAACCTCGTTGAAACTGAACATCGAGCTGAAATCTATCGGCGTGAAGGTCATATCGCCATTGTTAAGATAAATATTGCGGTCACTGCTAACGTAATCGCGCTTGCCGTCGCCGTTATAATCACCTCCGTAACCCGTTCCACCACTGTTGATCGCAACCGGTGTGGCAAATGTGCCGTCCCCGTTACCGAGACTGTATCTGATCTGGCCGCCGTTCCACATTGCGCCGACATAATCAGTCTTCCCGTCGCCGTTAAGGTCGGCAAAATCTATCGGCCGGCCGCGTCCTGAGGCACTCACGGCCGGCAATGCCGTGAAGGTGCCGTCGCCGTTGTTGAGATAGATCAGCATTGAAGTAGGGTCGGTCGAGTAGTAACTAAAGGCCACGATATCAGGAAGAGTGTCCGCGTTTATCCTGGCAATGGCGTAATTGTCGCTGAAGGTTGCCGGAGCATCGATCGCGATCGGCGTCCCAAAGGTCCCATCACCGTTACCCGGACTAATGAGGATCCTCTCGCGGGTCGAGTCGGTCCCCGAAACATCCTGTGAGAAGAACAGATCGGTCTTACCATCGTTGTTCACGTCCGCCGATCTATCGAGATATATCCTTGAGTAAGGGATCTGCTGCGTATTGATCGGGCGAAGGTAAACGCCGCACTGTCCGGATGCGGTCCCGGCCGCGGTTCCGATGGCGACGACGGATGAAATTAACACAAAAAGCTTTATAGTACGTGATCTGACTCTCATAAAACTCCGCAGTTCTGATGACCGGTAGACTGGCGATAATGCGATCTGGTTCAATTACTATTGTACATCCTTTTTTAGGGCATTTACCGGTTTTGTTGATCGTGAGTTTCTTGCCTGCCGCCTGATGACCTGCTCCGGCCCGCAAGTTTGCATTTCTGGCTTGACCTCTTTGTAGCTTTTCGATATTCTATGCGTTCGCAATTTTGCGGATATTTCTCTTAGTGTGTGCAATTATGAGTACTTATTTTCCGAGTGGTAAGGGATTGGCTGAAAATCGCAAGTGGCTGGTAGTCGATGCGAAAGGCAAAACTGTCGGTCGGCTAGCAACCGAGGTTGCCAGGATCTTGTCGGGTAAGAACAACCCGGCCTGGACGCCCTTCATGGACATGGGCGACCATTGCGTTGTGATCAACGCCAGCGAAGCCATCTTTACCGGCTCGAAGGACGCTCAAAAGGTCTATTACCGTCACACCCTTTATCCGGGTGGCCTGCGCGAAACGACCGTCAAGGAGATGTTCGAGAAGAAGCCCGAAAAGGTGATCGAACTCGCGGTCAAGGGCATGTTGCCGAAAACGAAACTCGGCCGCGCCATGTTCAAAAAATTGAAGGTTTACGCCAACGCTGAACATAAACACACGGCGCAGAAACCAGAGGCGATCGAAATATAGAATCATGAACGTCGAATATTGACCGCCCCTTAAGGGTCAGTCGTCGATAGCCACCGTTCGAAACTTTTTATGGCAGATATACAGTATTACGGCACCGGCCGCAGAAAAACCTCGACAGCACGCGTTTACCTCAGACCGGGCAGCGGCAAGATCGTCGTCAACAAACGCGATTTTCACGCCTACTTCCCTAACGAAGCACTGCAAATGATCATTCGCCAGCCGCTCCGGCTCACGGAAACCGCAGAGCAGTTCGACATTTTGGTAAATGTTGACGGCGGCGGCACTGCCGGACAGGCAGGAGCGGTCCGACATGGCATTACCCGTGCCTTAATGGAATACAACGCAGACCTTCGTCCGTCTTTGAAGAAGGCCGGCCTGGTCACCCGCGACCCGCGACAGAAAGAGCGTAAGAAATATGGTCAGAAGGGGGCCCGTAAGCGATTCCAGTTCTCGAAGAGATAATTGTTCGTCCAGTGACAGGACATTTTGGTCACAAATGGCAAATATGTCCTGTCTAATCCATTAACGGTGCCTAGTTGGTTCACCCAGTTGCCCCGTTGAGTACATAAACCAAGGAGATAAAGTTTTGGCTACAGTAACGATGAAAGAACTCCTCGAAGCCGGAGTTCATTTTGGTCACCAGGTCCGCCGCTGGAACCCGAAGATGAAAGAGTACATCTTTGGCGAGCGTAACGGCATTTACATCATAGATCTACAAAAGACTCAGAAACTTTTCCGTGATGCATTGAACTACGTTACGGAATCGCTCACCGAGCGCCCCAATCAGAAGATCCTTTTCGTCGGGACCAAGCGTCAGGCTCAGGATGCGATCAAAGAAGAGGCCGAACGCTGCGGACAGTTCTATATAAACAACCGATGGCTCGGCGGACTGCTCACGAATTTCGACACGGTCAAAAAATCGATCAACAAATTGAAAGAGATCGAAACGATGCGTGAAGACGGCCGATTCGAAATGCTCACCAAGAAAGAGCGTCTCGGCCTGGACCGTGAGTACGAAAAGCTGATGAAGAACCTTTCCGGCATCAAGGACATGAACGGCATGCCGGACATGATGTTCATCATTGATGTTCGTAAAGAAGATATCGCCGTTAAAGAAGCTAATCGTCTGGACATTCCGATCGTCGCAGTGGTTGACACCAATTGCTCGCCGGAAGGGATCGATCACGTCATTCCGGGCAACGACGACGCTCTCCGAGCGATCCGCCTATTCGCCTCACGCATTGCGGACGCGATCCTTGAGGGCAAACAGATCGGCACCGAAGGCGGTATCGCGGTCGCTGACAATGACGAAGCAGAAGCCCCGGAAGTCGCGGCGACTGAGATCTCGCTCAATGCTATCCCGAAAGAATATCTTTCGGCCGATGAGGTTGCGGAGATCGAGTCTGCCGACATTCCTGACGAAGAGGAAGACGAGGACGACGCCGCTGAGGCGACGGTAGCCGATGAGACCGCGGTTGAGGCAACCGCTCCGGAGGCAGCCGAAACAACCGAAATAACGGAAGAAAGCAACGAAGCCGCCGGCTAGTTTACATTTTTATTTCTTTAAGCGTAGCTCTTCTTCGTTTTGTCGGCGACGGGCTACGCTTTTTTATAGGTAAACATATTATTTTTTAAGTTGGAGCAATTTATGGCAGAAGTTACAGCAAGCGCAGTTAAGTCACTACGAGAAAAGTCGGGTGCGGGAATGATCGACTGTAAGAATGCATTGGTCGAGGCCAATGGCGACGAAAATGCAGCGATGGAGATCCTCCGCAAGAAAGGGATGGCGACCGCCGGTAAAAAGGCAGGCCGTGTTACCGCTGAGGGTGCAGTGGGTTCATACATCCACATGGGTGGAAAGGTCGGCGTTCTGGTCGAGGTAAATTGCGAAAGCGATTTCGTCTCACGCGGCGACGAGTTTCAGCAGTTGGTAAAGGACGTCGCAATGCACATCGCGGCCGTTGACCCGCGCTACACTAACCGTGAGGAAGTTCCGGCGGATGTCCTGAACAAGGAACGTGAGATCCTTATGGAACAGCTCAAGAATGATCCGAAGAACGCTTCCAAGCCGGAAGATGTTCTCAACAAGATCATCGAGGGCCGTCTAAATAAATTTTACGAGGACAACGTCCTGATCGATCAGCCTTTCGTCAAGGACCCCTCGAAGACGGTCGGCGAACTCGTGGCCGAAAAGATCGGCTCGATCAAGGAAAACATCTCGATCCGCCGCTTTTCGCGGTTCAAGATGGGCGAAGGGATCGAAAAGAAAGCTGACGATTTTGCCGCCGAAGTGGCGTCGATGGTTGGCTAGTTTTTGTAGTACTTTCGAGGTTGCAGGGTTGTGAGGTTTTTTGGGACTCTGCAACCTTGCAACCCTTTCAATATGACAACGCCATCATTCAAACGAATTCTGCTGAAACTTTCCGGCGAGGCCCTCATGGGCGAGCAGAATTACGGCATCGACACCCACGTGGCCGAGGCTCTCGCTCGCGAGATCAAAACGGTTCATGATATGGGCGTCGAGATCGCCATCGTGGTGGGCGGCGGCAATATTTTTCGTGGGGTCTCTGAGTCTGCCGGAAATATGGACCGGGCCGCAGCGGATTATATTGGCATGCTGGCCACGATCATGAACGCTGTCGTGCTTCAGGACGCCCTCGAGAAGGTCGGCGTTTATACGCGGGCTATGTCGGCGATCGATATCCCTCAGCTGGCCGAGCCGTTCATTCGCAGGCGGGCTATCCGGCACCTGGAGAAAAAGCGCCTTGTCATCTTTGCGGCCGGAACGGGCAATCCGTTCTTTACGACCGACTCGGCTGCTGCGCTTCGTGCCCTCGAGATGAAGGCGGATGTTATCTTTAAGGCGACAAAGGTTGACGGTATCTATGACTCGGATCCGGTGAAAAATCCGAAAGCGATCCGCTATGCCACTGTCACATATCAGGAAGTTCTTGAAAAGCAACTCAAGGTGATGGACGCCTCGGCGATCTCGCTTTGTATGGACAACAACCTTCCGATCATGGTCTTTAACATGCGGGAGAGTGGTAATATCGTTAAGGCAGTGTGCGGCAATACAGACATCGGCACACTTGTTACTAGTTGATTATGAGTGCACAAGACATTATCAAAGAGACCGGGCCGAAAATGGATGGCGTGGTCGAAGATTTCAAGCGTAAACTTTCGAACGTCCGCACCGGCCGCGCAACGGTGGGTCTTCTGGACACTGTCTCGGTCGATTATTACGGGACGCCGACCCCACTCAATCAGATGGCCTCGGTCGCCGTTCCCGAACCTCAACTTATAACCGTTCAGCCGTGGGACATCTCTCAGCTCGGTGCTGTCGAAAAAGCGATCATCGCTTCAAACCTCGGGCTCAACCCTTCAAACGACGGAAAGCTTATCCGCTTGCCGGTCCCGGCCCTTAACGAAGAGCGTCGGCGTCAGCTCGCAAAACAGGTACACGAGATCGCTGAGGAACATCGGATCGCTATCCGAAATGTCCGCCATGGATCGAACGACCATCTGAAAAAGCTGCTCAAGGATAAGGCGATCTCCGAGGACGAAGAACGCGGAGGCCTCGATGATGTTCAGAAATTGACCAATTCGTATATTGCCAAGATCGACGAACTTGCGAAAAACAAGGAACATGAGATCATGAGTGTTTAGTGGTTTCAGCCATGACCCGTAATGCCCGTTTCGCCATTGCGATGCGGGCATTCTTTTTGCAAAATTATTGCTTTCTATCGTTCGTGAATTGGGTTATATTTATCCCGGTCCCTCCCCGCCCCAAATTGGTATGAATTTCATGTCCCGCTTTGCGATCTCTATTTTTCTGATCTTCGCATTTCTGTCGAGTGCCCTGCCCTGCGGCCCCGGATACGTGACGCCGGTATTCGATTTTACTAAGTCGCCAGAGCAGCCGTACACGAACTTTGCCGCCGGGAGATTGGGTATCATCAAGCCGACGTTTCGCCGATCGGTACTCATCGCCGCTTACCGTTATCTGGGAGGCGGCAGCTTTTCCGCAGACGAGCAACGGGCACTCGTCGACCTTTGGAAATCGACCATTGATCGCGACTACACGCAAAAGGACGACGTCACGCCTGTCGTAAAGGCTTGGCTGGAAAAGCGGAAGGCGGTCGTTGGCAAAGAAGAAAAAGTGCCCGCCGTTTATGTCGAGAGATCGTACGGCGGATATGACTTTTTTCCGAACTGCAGCATCAACGCATTTGAAGTAGCGGCCGAAACCTTGGGAGACCGGATCGCCTCGCATGGCCCAAGCGATGCCGGTGTTCAAAATTGGGTACGCGGCCAAGATCAGGTGTTTCAAAATTGCTCCAGCGGCAGAAGTATCCCTGACGATGTCCCGGCGGGATCTCCCGAGTGGCTCGAAAAGGATCGGGCTTATCAGCAGGCGGCAGCCGAGTTCTATTCCCTGGATTTTCGAAATGCCAAAAAGCATTTTGCCGAGATAGCCCAGGACACCCAGTCACCCTGGCAGGAGACCGCTGACTACCTTGTCGCTCGCACATTGATCAGACAGGCGAGTCTGATGTCCTCACCCGCCTCGGCCCGTCCGCTTCTTGAAGAGGCTGAATCGCACCTGCAGCGATTCGTTTCGCGTTCCGGCAAATTCAGCGACTCGTCCGAACGGATGATCGGGCTTGTCCGGTTTCGCCTGTATCCAAAGGAGCGCGTCGGCGAACTGGCCCGTAATATTGCCTATCAGACCGCCAATGCGAATTTCATTCAGGATGTGATCGACTACACATGGCTTCTCGACAAGTTTGAGAGCGAAACGCTCGAGGCCGAAGTGAAACGCAAGGCCGAGATCGAAAATGCAAAGGATCCGAACGCTGCGAAGACCCCGGAACCAACCCCGGAGGTGCCAAAACAGTTCGATGAGAACGAATTGGTATTTACGGTTTACTCTGAGAATTATGAAAAGAGTTGGGTGATCAAGGTACCCGTCGACGCGGGTGATCAGGCGACTCTCGCCGCCGCCGAGAAAATAATCGGAAAAGACCTGACCGGCGACATCGCTAAACGCGTGATCATTGCCCGGCAGGAGGCCTATGCTTCGAGATATTACGATAACCGGCAGCCTGTTTACGAAGGCGGCTTCTACAGCGAGGATAAGCTCGAACTGAGATCATTGCCGGCGTTTTTGAGAAATGACGACCTTACCGACTGGCTCTTCTCGATGCAAACCGAAACGCCCGAGGCATATGAGCACTCATTCAGGAAGTATGTCGAGACCAGTGCCGACCATTGGCTCGTCAGTGCCCTCACCAAGGCTGACAAGACCTCGCCGGGGCTGGCAAGATTGCTTGAGGCAGCCGACCGTGTAAGTGCCCTTTCGCCTGCGTACGAGACCGCCGCGTATCACCGTGCCCGGCTATTGCTTGATCTCGGGAAGACGTCTGATGCTCGCAAGATCGTTGATGAAATGCTCGGCCGCGGCGATGATCTTTCTATCGCCACCCAGAACAGCTTTGTAACCCTAAAACTGCGGCTTGCCGAAACGCTCGACGATTTTCTCACCTATTCGCTGCAGCGTCCGTTCGCATATGATTTTGACGGCTCTGTCGGCCTGATCGACGACCTTATTGCCCAACAGAAGACCTATTACGACCCTGAGTATAACAAGGAGGGCCGTGAGGCCTTTGAAAAAGAGGTCGATGAGCGGTTTGCGAATGAGCGGCTCTGGATGGGACGGAAACTATTCACTTCCGAGACCATTAATTTGATGAATCAGACATTTCCGCAGTCGCTATTGATCGAGGTTGAGCGTTCTGCTGCATTACCGGATTATCTCCGGCCCAAATTTGCTATTGCGATCTGGACCCGCGCGTATTTACTTGATGATATGGCGACGCTCCTTAAGATGACTCCGGCCGTCGCACAATATGACCCGGCCCTTGAGCCCCAACTGGCTAAGATCACATCCGCCACGACCCAGGCCGCTATGGATCGTGCCGCCCTCTACTTCATACTCAAAAATCCGGTAATGAGCCCGTGGATCGAGGACGGCATCGGTAAGTCTGACAATGAGTTTGGCGAGTGGGATTCAAACGACTGGTGGTGTTCGTCCTATATGTCGGATGGCGATGAAGCGTCGGATCTGCCGCAGTTGAAGATCCCCGGATTTGTTACCGCTGCCCATAAGGCGGCCGCCAAGGCCGAGCGGCGCAAACTTATCGACCTCGGCGATGCCCCGCAGTTACTGGCTCAGCGCGTGATCGAGTGGCAAAAACGCTCCCCGCTTGATAAACGCGTTCCGGAGGCCCTTTATATCGTTCACAATGCTAACGGTTGGACGAAGTATGGCTGCGGCAACAGTGAAGAGACGCAGGTCGCCGTTGCGGCGATCCTGCGTAAGAATTACCCGAACAGCGAGTGGCTGCGCAAGCTCGACGCCGAAAAGGCTGAGCGTGACTCGCAGTAGCTGATCATTTTTCGGCTTTCTTTTTCTCTTCGGACTTGAATTTTTCTAGTTCGGTCTTGAACTCACGGCAGTTTTTTGCCAACTCGGCCTTGTTGGTCTTATTTTCTTCGACGCTCTTTTTGATCGATTCCTTGATCTTGTTAAGGAAGGTCGCCTTGATCGCCTTGGAAACAAAATTATCGTCCGGATTATTTGCTTCCGCAGCAAGCATATCCATGACCTCGTCGCACTCAGGCACGCCGATCTTTTGTTCACCGACCGCCGTATCGACCGCCTTGTCGGTCAGCGTTTTGTTCGACCCATTTGAAGCCGAACCTGAACTCTTTTCAGAAAACGGGTTGATCGACGAGCAACCGAGAACGGCAGATCCGAGGATCGCCAGAGCCAAAATAGATCCGATCTTATTTTTCATATTGAATTATCCACCGACCAAACTATAACGCCGTAGTGACGTCGTCGGTTCATACTTTTTGCAGATTAGCGTATTTCTCGATGAGCTTTTTTTGGCCAAATCCCGCAAAGCTTACCGTTAGTTTTGCGTTATCACCGGACCCCTCGCGTCTCAGCACCAGGCCGCGGCCGTATTTTTCGTGTATTACGTGCGAGCCTGGACCGAGAATGTTGCTGTCCTTTTTCGGAGCGATACCTTTTGCGGCGGAAGACGCCGCTTTGAGGCTTTCGTACGGTGTCTGTTTCGGCGGCGCCGGGCGGAGTGCAGCATCACTGCTTGCCCGCTCGGAACCCTGGACGTCCCTTTTCTTAAAAAACTCGGCTATTGCATCGACACTGTTGTAGGTCTTCCCCGAATAGACGTTCTTCGGTTTTGGCGGTTCGAGTGTGCTGATCTGACTGACCGTTCCTCCGGGTGGCCTCGCCGTCGTAGTGTTTCTGGCATACGAAAGCCACGACGAACCATGTGAAAGGTCCTCGATCAGTTCGAGCGGCATTTCGTTCAGAAATTGCGAGGGCTCGGCGGCGATCTCCTCACCGTAAACACGCCGCCGCATCGAATGTGTGACATAGAGAACCTTTTCCGCACGAGTGATCGCGACATACGCAAGCCGACGCTCTTCCTCTAACTCCTTTGGGTCGTTGATCGAACGCGAATGCGGAAATATGCCGTCCTCCAGGCCGACGAGAAAAACCATCGGAAACTCAAGTCCTTTTGCCGAATGGACCGTCATCAGCGTTACATTCGCTTGGCCGTCGTATTTGTCTGTGTCGGATGTGAGAGCGGCGTGATCGATGAAATCCCGCAGTCCGTCAACTTCCTGGCCATCGTAATCGACCGCCGCGTTGACGAGTTCCTCAAGATTCTCAAGCCTGGCCGCCGATTCATCGGTATTTTCGGCACGGAGGCTGTTCGCGTATCCGGTTTCTTCGATCGCCGCTATGACCACTTCGGATACCGGTTTACCGGAATCGCCGGCTTCACGGATCTTACCTATCAGATTCTCGATCGCCTTTCGAAATCCTCTCATTGCCTCTTTCGCACGCGGCGTCAGGCTGGCCTCGGCAGGAAACATTGGGTCGGTTATCGCGGAGATCGTCATCCACAGCGAAGAACCGCTCGACCTTGCCACACGTTGAAGTTCGTCCAAGCTGGTTTTCCCAAGCCCGCGTGCCGGTGTATTGATGACTCTCAGCAAAGCGATATCATCGAACGGATTCAAGGCAAGTTTCAGATAAGCGACGATATCCTTGACCTCAGCCCGCTCATAGAATGAAAATCCGCCAACAATATTGTATTCGATCCGGAAACGCCTAAGAGCCTCTTCAAATAAACGAGATTGAGCGTTTGTGCGGTAAAGAACGGCCATTCTGGCTGACGGATCGCGCCGTAACTGGTCCTGGATCTTGGCGGCGACGAATCGGGCCTCGCCGTCGGCATCGGGTGCTTGAAAATAGAAGACCCTCTCGCCGCCCGGATTCGCCGTCCAAAGCTTCTTCTTCTTCTGATTTAGGTTGTTGTCGATGATCGCGTGGGCCACGTCAAGGATCGTTTGTGTTGATCGATAGTTCTGTTCGAGCAGGATTACCTTGGCCTGAGGATAGTGTTGCTCAAACTCTAGAATGTTGCGGATGTCTGCCTGCCTGAATCCATAAATGCTCTGCGCATCATCCCCGACCACGCAAATATTCTGCTGTTGTTCGGTCAGATAGCTGATCATCGCAAATTGCAGAGCGTTGGTGTCCTGATACTCATCAACGAGGATATATTTGTAGCGTTCGTTATACTTTGTACGAGTCTCGGGCGACTTTCTCAGCAGCTTGACCGTCTTGATCAGCAGATCGTCAAAATCGAGCGCGTTGGCGGTATTAAGGCGCTCGTCGTACATCTTAAAGACCTTTGCCATTGCCGCCCGTCTTTCATCACCGTATTCGACCTTCGATGCAAACGCGTCCGAGTCGTCGCCGCGGTTCTTGCCGGCACTGATCGCGTTCCGAACTAACCTTGGAGCGATCTGCTTTTCATCAAGACCGAGGTCCTTGATACAGGCCTTTACAACCTTTAACGAATCGTCCGTGTCGTAGATCGTGAATGACTTGTTATAACCCTCATCGAGCTTCTCAATGTCTTGTCTGAGGATCCGCACACAGAGGCTATGAAAGGTCGATATCAGCGGGGCCGACTGCAGTTTCTCTCCTTTGAGCAGGTCTTCCACCCGTGAACGCATTTCACCTGCTGCCTTGTTTGTAAAGGTGACCGCGAGTATGTTGTGCGGCGGAACCTTTTTGTCGGCGATCAAATGGGCGATCCTGACCGTGATGACGCGAGTTTTCCCGGAACCGGCACCGGCAAGGATCAACAGCGGGCCCTCCGTTGTTTCGACGGCCTCGATCTGCTGTGGGTTGAGTGTTGAAAATATATCCATTGAGGCCTGTTTTCGAGCCATTCGATCCGTCCTGACCCGCAAAGGTCATTTGATCAGAGCTTGAACTTCCTTAAAGTGCGGATGCCGCGAGTCCCGCAATAGTTCGAAAAGGGCCATTTCCACCGACGATGAGACCACACCGCTTCCGAACATTTTCTTGAGGCCGGCGCGTTTGTCGGTCTCGTTTCGCGAACTGACCGCGTCTAAGAGCAGATGAACGGCGATCCCATCCGCCAAAAGGTCGTGAGCCGTCTGACTGACGCAGACATGTGCCTCAACACCGCACAAGACAACCGTCTCGACCCCGTCAGCACGCAGACGTTCGACGAACGCCGAACTGCCGCAAGCACTGAACGACGATTTTTCGATCACGCTGACTTCGTCAGCAAGTGACAGCAATATTTCTTCGACCGTACGCCCGAGCCCTCGCGGATATTGCTCGGTTACGATCACAGGCACGCCGAGCATCTGAAAGCCTCGAACAGCGATCACCGCTCGCTCGATCACGGACAAACTGTCAGGTATCGGGTCGCGAAATGCCTCCTGGATGTCCACGACGACCAACGCCGTCGAATGTGCTTCTAACGTGTTACGATGCATCGTGTTCGGCCCAGTTTAATCGTCGTCGGGCTCAGCCGCCGGTTGGGCTGCTTTTCGCTTTTTCTCCTCTTCTCTCTCGCGCATTTCTTTCTTATATGTCTTGAAAAAGAAATAGACCGCTACCGCACATATGATCAATATCAGGACCATCATCGCGGTTATAAAGTAGATCTCTGCTCTTCCGGCTCCAGGCATACGAATAGTTTAGGGTCCGTTTGTGGCAGATTCAAGTTCGAGATCAAATACGCGTTGAATGCCGGTAACCGGGTGGTTGTTAGCGGGGAGCGTGGCCGTCGGGGACCGGATCCATGTCATCACCCAAAAAGCGGCGACGGTATATTTCGGGCAATGATCTGACCTTTTTGTTGTTGTCAGTGACGACGTGCAATGTTTCGCCCTCGGCGATAAGCGTGTCGTCAGACCGGCGATACACCTTGTAAATAAACCTAAGGCTTCGGCTGCGGACCTCGCTCGCCTTAAGCATTATGGTCAAAATGTCATCGTAATAAGCCGGAGATTTGTAGCGGCAATAGGTTTCGGCGACGACCATCAGGGCCTCGTCTACCTCTTCCATCTCCTTATAGGAAAAGCCGCGCGCCCTGCACAGGTCACCGCGGCCAACTTCGAACCAAATCAGGTAGTTCGAGTGATGAACTATCCCCATTTGATCAGTCTCGGCATAGCGTACCCGAATGTCGGTTTCGTGCCAGCCGTCCATAAGATATTTGGCTGGGAGACAGGGATTCGAACCCCGATAGGCAGATCCAGAGACTGCAGTCCTACCATTAGACGATCTCCCAGCGTTACTAATAATTTACGTTTCCGCCCTTGCGCTTGTCAAACCACTTTGCGAATCTCGCCTGCGGCAGGCAAAATAGAGGTTTATGTCGGATGACAAGGAGATACTTAATAATCGTCAGGCTTATCACGAATTCTTCATTCTTGATAAGTACGAGGCCGGCGCCGCACTCGTCGGTACCGAGGTCAAAAGTATCATGGCCGGAAGGATCCAGCTCAAGGAGGCCTTTGTTCAGATAAAGGACGGCGAGGTCTGGCTGCTCAACTCGCATATTTCGCATTACTCGCACGGAAATATCAATAATCACGACGTTCTGCGGCCGCGAAAACTCTTGCTTCACCGCCGCGAGATCGAAAAGCTCGAACGCGAGACCACCGTCAAGGGCATGACCCTCGTCGTGACCCGCATTTACTGGAAGAACGGCCGGATCAAGTTTGAGATCGGCGTCGCCAAGGGCAAGAAGCTGTACGATAAACGCGAGACCGAGATGCGTAAGACGATCGACAAAGAAACGCGGCAAGAGTTGAAACAAAGGCTTAGATAAGTTATAGATATTACAAGGTTTTTGCACGCATAACAGTTACTTATAGAGGTGTAGATGAAGGTTCAGGGAATTTCCTCCAATTTTACCGAAGCCAATGTTGACGCGTTGGCCGTTGCAGTATTCAAGGGCGAAAAAGCGACAGCCGGTGTCCTCAAGGACCTCGACAAGGTCTGCGGCGGCCTGATCGCCGCCGTCATCAAGAACGAAGAGTTCAAGGGCGACAAAGGCGAGACCGCCTTGATCCGATTCGTCCCGAAAGGCACTGTCAAAGCCAGCCGCCTTCTTCTAGTTGGTGTTGGCGAACAGAATGCTTACGGTGCCTCGGACATCGCCGGCGTGTCAGGCACAGCTACGCGATTTTTGCGTGCACGTAACATCAAGACCTTTGCGCTGATGCCGCGTTCCGAGGCGGCGGCGGTTGAGGTCGCACAGAACGCCACTCAGGGCTTCATCACGAGCCAGTTCGAACTCGATAAATACAAAACCAAGGACAAGAATGACAAGGTTGTCACAGGCATGACCGTCTGCGTCGAGGGAGCCAAACCCGCCGACCTGAAGAACGGCATTGCCCGCGGTCACGCCATCGGCGAGTCGATGAATTTCACTCGTGACCTCGCTAATGAGCCGCCCAATATCCTCCATCCGACCGAGATGGCAAAACGTGCTCAGGCTATGGCAAAGGAGACCAACCTGAAGTGCGAGATCCTCGACGAAGCGAAAATGACCAAGCTCGGCATGGGTTCGCTGATGAGCGTCTCGATCGGGTCGGAACAGCCCGCCAAAATGATCGTCCTCAAGTACACGCCGGCAAAGAGCACCGCCAAGAAGGGAGAAATGCTCGCTCTGGTCGGCAAGGGCATTACCTTCGACACCGGCGGTATCTCACTCAAGCCCGGCGAGGGCATGGACGCGATGAAGTACGATATGTCGGGCGGTGCGACAGTTCTCGGCACGATGAGGGCGATAGCCTTGCTCAAACCGACGGTCCCGGTCATCGGCATCGTCGCCGCGGTAGAGAATATGCCGGATGGCAAAGCTTCACGCCCGAGCGATGTCGTAACCGCGATGAACGGCAAGACGATCGAGATCCTGAACACCGACGCCGAAGGCCGGCTGATCCTCGCCGATGCGGTCGCCTATGCCGAAAAACTCGGGGCCACCCGCATTGTCGATATGGCCACGCTCACAGGTGCCGTCATTATCGCCCTCGGCGACCAGAATACGGGCATCATGGGCAATGATCAGGGCCTTGTGGACGAGATCATCGCTTGCGGCAAGGAGGCGGGCGAGGGTTTTTGGCAGCTGCCGGTCAGCCCCGAATACAGCAAGCAGATCCGCTCTGATATCGCCGACATTAAGAACATTGGTCCCCGCGGAAAGGCGGGCACCATCATGGGAGCCGTCTTTATTCAGGAGTTCGTGGACAAGGCCAAATGGGCTCACCTCGACATTGCCGGCACCGCTTGGATCGATAGCGGCAAATCACATATGTCCAAGGGACCGACCGGCGTCGCCATCCGATCTCTCATCCGTCTGGTCGAGAAGTCGCAATAGAACGGCAACTCATTTTGATCCCAAAGGCCTCGGCAAACGCCCGCGGCCTTTTTCTATTTTTGCCCCGTAATAATTGACACGCGACCGACAATCTTGTCTAATCCATTTATCTCAGCTCAGCAGGATTCGATATGGATCGCAACTTGATCAATTTGGCGTTGGTTGTCGGCATCCTTTTTGTGATCACCGCCTGTGTTTGCCGATCGGACCGTGACCAGAAGCCGGCGTCTCCAACACCCGAGAAAAGCGCCTCAAGTTCAACGCCTGCCGAAAAGGAAAAACCGAACACCGGCAAGGAAAAGATCAAGGACGAAGGTGATTTTGTCGTCGATCATGTCGATGTGGAAAATCCGAAATACGCCGATATCGACCGCGAGGTCCGCGAGGAAAAGCTGCTGGAAAAAGCTGCAGACCAGCTCAATAAGGCACTCATTCTGCCGCACGATATCACGCTCCGCACCAAGGATTGCGGCGAGATCAATGCTTTCTACGATTCTAACGACCCGACCGTTACCGTCTGTTACGAGTTGATGGAACATTTTTATCAGGTGTTCAGGTCGAGCGGCCTGTCAGACGACCGAGCCTACGAAAAGATGTTCGACGCGGTGCGTTTTGTGTTTCTGCATGAGATCGGCCATGCTCTGATCGACACCTACAAACTTCCGGTGACCGGCAACGAAGAGGATGCCGCGGATCGCGCTTCGGCGTACATAAACCTCGAGGAGTTGGGTGAAGACGGCGTCAACGCAGTATTCGCCGCCGCCGACGCTTTCGCGATCGAGTCAAAGCGCAGAACGAATGGCCGACAGGACCTCGCGGACGAGCATCTTTTGAAAGAACAGCGATTCTACAATTCGCTGTGTATGATCTATGGATCGAATTCGGCAAAATACGAAAATATTGTGATCAAGGGCTATTTGCCCAAGGAACGTGCCGTTCGCTGTGAGAACGAGTATCAGCGAACGTCCGACAGTTGGCGAAATCTGCTTCAGCCGTGGCGCAAGGACTGATGATTGTTGAGGAGTGAGAATGAAAAGATTAGTTGACAGTATTTTTTTCGGCGGCAATACCTTGCTTAGCGGTATCATTGCTCTGGCCGTGGTTGGCAGCATCGCGCTCGGCTGTAATTGTAATAAGAGCTTTGATCTGGGCAACATCTCGTCGTCGTCCAATAGTTCATCGGGGACGTCTAAAGACGATCCGGCCGATAAGGGCAAAAGTGGCGATGTCCCGTCCGACAGCGTGGTCGAGGGCCTTGTGAAAGATTCGACCGAGCAGTTCGCCGAGGCGATCCAGAGCGAGGAGTTTGACGATCTTCGGTCAAGTGCTTCGACCGACTTCCAAAACACATACTCAGCCGATGAGATGCGGGACGCGTTCAAGTCGTACATAAATAAAAAATCGCTCGTTGTCCCGATACTCCGCAAGGCAAAGGACACGGATGCCGACTTTACTACCCCGCCGTCGATCCGCACGGAAAAGGGCCTCAAGGTTCTAATGGCAAACGGCAAGTTCCCGACCAAACCGTACGCCGTGCGGTTTGATTACGAATACGTGATGCGTGGCGGCGAATGGAAGCTCTTGAAATTGGTAGTGAATATTCCGTGACGGCCGGTGAACTGCCGGATCGGCCGAAAATTAAGATAAAGGAGAAATATGAATAGGATGAAGTTTGCAAACAGATCCAGCTCGACGCTTTCGCTTTTTGTTGCGTTAGGCATTCTATTGGTGGTTGGTTTGGGCTGTGGTTCCGGCACCCCACCGCCGTCCGCGTATGTTGGATTTTGGCAGGGCGACGATGGTTCAACGATCACGATCAGGGCTGACGGCGGCGGCGATTATAAATCGGGCGGCACGTCGGTTTCCGGCGGCGGTGTCACCGTCGATGAAGGAGCCAAAACACTCAAGATAGCTCTCGCGGGCCTCGGGCCCAGTTTCACCATCGACAAAGCACCCGAAGGCGGCAAGATGACGCTCAGCGGCGTTGTTTACCGCAAGGCCGGCGGATCTGACAGCAGCACGAGCGACGCCAAGCCCGTGATACCGTCAGACGACAAGCTCCAGACGCTGGTCAAACAGACCGTAATGGATTTTGGCGACGCTGTGCAGTCGGGCGACTTTGGGGACTTTCATAAAAAGACGGCCAAGGTCTGGCGTGACACATCGAGCCCGGAGAAGATGTTAGAAGCATTTAAAGTGTTCGTCGATAATAAGGAGAATTTCAATTTCAAACGGGCGATAGCCACGTTGGACGCGACATTTTCGCCTGCACCGGCGATCGAAAAGGTCTCGGGTCTTGACGCCATGATCGTCAAGGGCAGTTACGCGACAAAACCCGCGACCAACTTTGAACTGAAATACACCATGGATGACGGCACATGGAAGCTGATCGGCATCAACATCAAGACCGGGGCTGAGTGATCGCGGTTTCGACTCTGCTTAACTGGCCGGTCCCTGGTGGTCCGGCCTTTGATTTTTACTGCTCCGAAAGCTAAACTCTTTCTTTCGCTTTATTTCACGATCATATGAAAATTCACGAGTATCAAGGCAAAGCCATCCTGAAAGAATACGGCGTTCCGGTGCCCCGCGGCATCGTCGCCCGCTCGCCCGAAGAGGCTGAGGCGGCGGCAAAGGAACTCGGCACTGACATCGTCGTTGTCAAGGCACAGATCCACGCCGGCGGCCGCGGTAAAGGCGGCGGCGTCAAGCTCGCCAAATCTTCGGCCGAGGCTCGCGAGATCGCTTCTCAGATCCTCGGGATGCAGCTCGTTACGCATCAGACCGGCCCCGAGGGCCAGGAGGTCCGCACCCTTCTGATCGAAGAAGGCCTGCCGATCGACAAGGAATTCTATCTCGGCATCACGCTTGACCGCGTGACGGGCCGCAACGTCTTTATGGCGTCGCAGGCCGGCGGAATGGACATCGAGAAGGTCGCCGAAGAGACTCCGGAACTGATACTCAAAGAGACGATCGACCCGGCGGTCGGGCTCCGCGGCTTTCAGGCACGCAAGCTTGCGTTCGGCCTCGGCATTCCCAATGAACTGGTCGGCCAGGCGACTAAGTTCATGCTTGCCCTCTATGACGCTTACGAAAAGACGGATGCAAGCCTGGTCGAGATCAATCCGTTCCTGCTGACCAAGGACGGCCGCCTGATCGCCCTCGACGCCAAGCTCAACTTTGACGACAACGCGATGTTCAGGCACAAGGATTACGCCGAACTCCGCGACCTTCACGAAGAAGAGCCGCTCGAGATCGAAGCGTCGAAACACGACCTCAACTACATCAAGCTCGACGGCAACATCGGCTGTATGGTCAACGGGGCGGGCCTCGCGATGGCGACGATGGACATCATCAAGCTCGCCGGGGGTGAACCGGCTAACTTTCTCGACGTCGGCGGCGGTGCAAGCCAAGAGCGTGTCGAACAGGCATTCAAGATCCTGCTCGCCGACCAGAACGTCAAGGCCGTGTTGATCAATATCTTCGGTGGCATCGTCCGCTGTGATATGGTCGCCCTCGGCGTGGTGGCCGCGGCCAAGAATCTGGGCGTGACGATCCCGATCGTCGCCCGGCTCGAGGGAACAAACGTCGAAGAAGGCCGCCGCGTGCTCGAATCATCCGGCATCGGCATCATTCCCGCCACCGGCATGAACGACGCTGCCCAAAAAGTGGTCGCCGCTGCTGCCTGATCGGCGTCCATCTCGTAAACAATAACGATGCACGGTTCGGATCTGCTCCGCTCCGTGCATTTCGTTGTTGGCGTGGCCTGATGACATCCGGTAACGTGGCAAAAGCAACCAATTTAACCTCTCAGATCATCTCTTACGTTAAGTTTGGCACCTACCATTTGAATTGAGGATAAATATATGAGGAAAGTGATCTTGCTCCTGTCAGTGTTGGCCTGCGCCTACGGGATGCCGGCCCAATCGCCCCGAAACATCAAGTCCGCTCCGAACGCCGAGCGTCCGGCGTCCGCCGTCAATTCCCTGCCGATACGTCGGGTCATCCTTTATTCGAACGGTGTCGCCTACATCGAACGTCGGGGATTTGTCACCGGCAACGCCGAGGTCGATCTCTCGTTCAAGCAATCTCAGGTTGACGACGTGCTTAAATCGATGGTCGTCCTCGACCTCGGACAGGGCAAGATCGGTGCCGTCAGCTACAACTCGTCGATGCCCGCGTCCGCCCGCACCGCCGAGATACCGTTCAGTGTCGAGTCGCAGTCCGAGGAAACTGACGGTGCCGGCGGCGGACTTGCGGGGGTGCTGTCGCAATTGCAGGGAGCCAAGGTGCTTGTCACATCATCTAGAGGGACTGCGTCGGGCTCGATCCTCACGGTCGAGAAAAGATCCTCGGCAGCCGGCAAGAGCGCTGATGAAAAATTGCGGCCGCTGCTCGCGTATTCACTGGTCATCGCATCAGAGAGCGGCGAGATCACGAGTTTTGACCTGGCTGACGTCCGCAGCGTCAAACTGCTCGAGGACGGCACGCGAAAGGATGTGAACGAATTTGCGAGCGCCACCGCTTCGACCCGGCGCCGCGATGCCAAGACCATTTCGGTCACGTCCAACGGCGAAGGCCGCCGCGAAATGGTCGTCAGCTATACCGTGGCTGCCCCGATCTGGAAGACGACCTATCGCGTCGTGCTGGACGCCGAGGGAAAGCCGTTCTTTCAGGGCTGGGCGATCGTCGATAATGTCAGCGACGAAGACTGGCAGAACGTGCAGCTATCGCTTATCTCGGGATCACCGGTATCTTTCATCCAGAACCTTCAGAAGCCGCTCTACCGTTACCGGCCGATCGTTCCGATCCCCGAGGACCTCAATCTCAAACCGCAGATCTATGATCCTGAGAACGAGACCGGCACCGGCTCGGGCAGCGGAAGCGGCGACGGTATGGGTAGCGGTAATGGCTCCGGCCGCGGCTCAGGAACGGTCGAGGTCGCCTCTTCAAAGGCGATGTTCGATAGCGCAAATAATAACTTTATTGTATCGTCCGGGTTTGCCGGGACCAGCGTCAGCGATGCAATTGTCAATGAACGCTCCGGCATCGAAACGGCCGCAAGCGGCGAAGAGATCGGCGACCTTTTTGAATACAAGATCGAGCAGCCGATCTCGGTCGATAAGAACCGCTCGGCCCTGATCCCGATCATCCAAACCAAAATGGAAGGTGAACGCGTCTCGATCTTTCGCGAACCGGCCGAAGAGCCGGCAGACAGCGACGACGACGAGGGCGAAGCGGTCAAGCGTGCCAATCCGCGGCCGATGAGCGGCCTTTTGCTCAAAAATGTGACCGCGATGACATTTGAGGGCGGATCGATGACCGTCCTCGATCGCGATGCCTACGCCGGCGAGGCCCTGATTGAGCGCCTTAAACCCAAGGAACAACGGCTGATCTCATTCGCTCTGGACCTCGGAACGCTTGTCCGGACCGAGAAGAAAGAGGATCGTGAACCGGCCAAACTCGTAAAGGTCGTCGGCGGCGTGTTTCAGGTACATTATTTCAAGACCGAAAAATCGCTCTATAAACTCTCGAATCAGACCGACCGCACCAAGGTGGTCTATATCGAACATCCGGTGCGAAAGGACTGGATCCTTTCCGAAAATTATGCCAAGCCTGACTATACGACGGCGAGATTCTACCGATTTCGCGTCGAACTGAAGCCGTTTGAGAATCGCGAGATCACGGTTGGCGAAAACCTCGGTATGATGGATAAGTACGGCCTTTCGACCCTGTCGCCGAAAGACCTCGACCTTTTCCTCGCCGCCCGCGTGATCGACGATGCGACCCGGGCTAAAATGTCCAAACTTATCGATCTGAGGATGCAGATCAACGCGATCGACGCCAAACTCGCGAGTAATGAAAAAGAAACCGCCGAGATCACCAAGGATCAGGAGCGGTTTCGCGAGAATATCGAATCGCTGGCCAAAACGCCGGATGCCAAACAACTGATCGTGCGTTACATCGCCAAGGCAAATGACCAGGAATCACGGCTCGAGCAGATCACAAAGGACAAACAAACACTTGTCGCTGATAAGGACCGCCTCGAACGCGAACTGGCGATCGAGATCAAGAATTTTGAGATCAAATAGCGGTCAGACCTTGATGTATATGTTCTTTCGGTAAAGCAGCCACATTAGGAAGAGCCAGACCAGGATAAAGCAAATGGCATAGAGCAGTGACGCGTCAACCGGTTGGGCGATCGACATAAAGATATTGTCGAAAACCCATTTTTGGACCGCGACCGGTTGACCGTCCGCACCACTGACCCTATAGGCACCGATCATTCTGGCAAATATTCCGGAAAAGACAAAGAGCGGCAATGCATTCATTCCGAAGATCACGAAGGGCTTTGCCCAAGCTTTGTAGCCCTTGATATCGATCAGCCAATAACATGCCCCGAGGGTTAAGAGTGCAAGTCCTGCAGTGACCAGTACGTACGAACTTGTCCACAGAGCCTTGTTGAACGGGAAATAGCTGTTCCAGACATAGCCCGCTCCGAGCAAAACCGCTCCGAAGAAAGACAGCCCTGAGACCTTGTTCAAATTGTCTTCGCGGGCGATGCCGCCCGACTCGGAAGGACCCGGGTCCGCAGGTCGTTTCGTCAGCCATGTCCCCGTGAGCACACCCGCAATGGTTGTCGCGATCGCCGGCAAGGTCGACAAGATGCCCTCAGGATCAAATACCTTTGCCGATCGCCAGATGTGATCCTCGGTCAATATCGTCCGGTCCAACCAGGCCGCGAGGTTGCACGCCTTGTCGTCGATGGTCGAAATTTCACATCCGGGCACCGGGATAAGTGTCATGACCGCCCAGTATCCCAGCAGTATTCCACCGGCAATATAAATCTGTTGTTTCCAATTTGTGTGCAAAAATATGACCGATACGATCAAATAGCAGACCGCGATCCGCTGGAGCACGCCCGGAATGCGCATCGTGCCGAAATTGTAAGGCACAACGTTGTACCCGACCAGATTCAGCCCAATTACGCCAACAACGCTTATCCCGATCAGGATCCCGGCGACCTTGAAGTTACGCAGCAGCAAAAAAAACAGCCCGCCGGTCATAGCCAGCCATATCAGCATCTTCAGCCAATCCGGTGCATTCGTTGCCGCAAACTGAAAGAAAGGGATCACCGACATCGACAGCCCGAGCGCAAAGATCATCGCCGATCGTGAGACGATCTTTGTGTACACCTTTCGGGTAACCCCCTCGGCCAAACGCTTCCCAAGAGCGATCGGAATGGCTACGCCGACGATGAAAAGAAAGAACGGGAATATCCAATCGGTCGGCGTCAGGCCGTGCCACGACGCGTGCTCTAGTGGGTCATAGATGTGCGACCACGTGCCGGGATTGTTGACGAGCACCATCCCGGCGATCGTCATTCCGCGGAAGACGTCGAGTGAGATCAGACGGCTATTTGCCTCGCTCATAGTTTTTTCACCTTAGAGAGTGTTTGCCGCAGATTAACGCAAAAGACGCGGAAAATACAAAGGCGTTTCCGCACTTTTGTCATCCGCGTCACCTAAATGCTCCCGGCGTCGGCACTCGCTACCAACCCTCGCGTTCCCTGAGCCGGTTAATGTGAGCGGTATGATGCAGACTGTGCCAGGCGTAAAGCGCCAGAGCGGCTTCGAGGGTCCATTCACCTGTCTCCGGATGAATGAAACTCTTCTGGAAATCTGCTTCGGACATGGACGCGAGCAACGCTGACCACCGAGTGTGGATCGCTCCGATCATCGCCAGAGACACTTCGATCGGCAGCTTGCTGTCGGCAAGTTCAGCCCAACGCTCTTCATAGTACGGTTTGATCGTTGGAGTAGTATCTTCCGTAAGTGCAAGTTTGAACCGCGTCAACGAGTTTGAGTGGCTGTCGGCGATATGATGAACGGTTTGGCGGACAGTCCAGCCTCCGGGGCGATACGGAGTATCCAGTTGAACGTCGGTCAGGCCGGTAACCGCCGCCGCAACCTTATCGGGAAGTGCGTTTATGACCTCAATTCTCGATCGCCTAGCTTCCGCTGTCAATTCGAGATCTCGGTCAAATTCGCCGATCGGAAATCGCAAGTCTTCTTGCATGATGTTGTGTCCGAATGATCCCTATCCGCCGTAGTAGTTCTCAAATCGTGTAAATTCCTTCAGAAAAGCGAGTTTCACGATACCGGTCGGGCCGTTTCGCTGCTTTGCGATGATCAGTTCGGCGAGCCCCTGATTCTCTTCGGACGGTTTGTAGTAATCCTCGCGATAGATAAAAGCGACCACGTCCGCATCCTGCTCGATGCTCCCAGACTCGCGGAGGTCCGACATAAGAGGCTTCGGCGGAGTGCGGGCCTCAGGAGCACGCGACAACTGCGAGAGCGCAACGACCGGTACGTCGAGTTCCTTTGCAAGTGCCTTGAGTTCCCGTGAGATCTGCGACACCTCCTGCTGACGCGATTCGGAACGCTTGCCGCCTGACATCAACTGCAAATAATCGACCACTATAAGGTCGAGCTGCTTTTGTTCTGCGGCGAGACGACGGCATTTTGCCCGCATTTCGAGCACCGAAATGCCCGGTGTGTCGTCGATGAAAAGTCTCGCCTCGCTCAGGATCCCGATCGCTTCCGAAAGTCGGGTCCATTCACTTTGGACCAAATGCCCGGTCCGGAACCGATGAGCGTTGACCCTCCCTTCCGACGCCAACATACGCGTGACCAACTGTTCCTTGGACATTTCCAATGAGAAGACCGCGACTACCGCATTTGAATTAAGTGCGGCATTCTGGGCAAGCGTCAAACACAGTGCGGTCTTTCCCATTGACGGCCTAGCTGCAACGATGACCAGATCGGTCCGCTGCAAACCCGAGGTCATTTCGTCGAGTTCGGCAAAACCGGTCGAAAGTCCGGTGATACCGCCTTCGCCTGCCCGATGTTCACGTACCCGTACCAACACGCGATCCGCGATCGGGCCAATGCGTGAAAAACTCTGATTCGTCCTGGCCTCGGCCAACGCGAAGATCGACTGTTCCGCACGGTCGAGAATCACGTCGGCGTCGTCCTCCTCGGCCAGGGCCTCGCTCGTTATCGAGTTGCATGTCCGTATCAGATTTCGCACGACCGCCTTTTCGCGGACCACGTTGATATATTCCTCGACGCTGGCAAAGTGCGGCAGGCCGAACGTCAGATTTGTAATGGTCGCGGTCCCGCCGATCGACTCGAGCGAACCCTCCTTTTTCAGCTCTTCGCCGATCAGGATCGGGTCGATCTGCTTTTGCTTCTCAAAAAGGGCGATCATGGCCGCAAACACGCGCCGATTTAGCGGCGAGTAAAAATCCTCAGGCTTGAGGTGCTCGACCGCCTGGGCGATCACGGAATTATCCAGAATGATCGCTCCGAGAATGATGCGCTCGCTTTCCTCACTGCTCGGCAGGGGTTTCTCTAAAAATTGCTCTCGTCTTGCGTCCGGAAATGCGCCTGCCATTTGGTAAAAATGCTCCGATAAAATGAGTATATACGGGCCGTCCGATATGTCGCGTCGTCATATCGGACAGAAAAAGAGACCGCAAATTCGTCGTTTGCAGTCTCTAATATTACTCCCATGCGGACCGGTTTTACAACGAATCCGATGCGATTTGTTTGCGGCCCGGGATGGCCGATGCGATCGGCTATTCTGCCGCGGCCTCGGTCGTTTCGGCGGCTTCAGGAGCCGCGGCCTCAGTGGCCGGAGCCGACTCTTTGACCGGAGCTTCTTCGCCTTCGGCCGAGACCGTTACCGGTACCGAAAGCGTCACTTCGCGGTGCAATTTGACGCTTACCGTGTACTCGCCCGTTTCCTTTATCGCATCCTTCAGGACAATACGGCGACGGTCGATCTCATAGCCTTTTGCCTTGAGAGCCTCCGCAATGTCCATTGAGGTGACCGAACCGAACAGCGTGCCGTGTTCGCCGGCCCGTCGTTCAAAATTCAGCGAGATGCTCGACATCTGTTCGAGTTGTGCCTCGGCAGTGGCCTTTTCGATAGCGGCCTTTTTCAAAAGTGCCGCGCGCTCCTGTTCGATCTGCTTAACGTTGCCCTTGGTCGCGAGCGTCGCCAACCCCTGCGGCAACAGGAAGTTACGGGCGTAGCCGGCTTTGACCTTGACGATCTCGCCGCGGCCGCCGACATGGTCGATGTCCTCGCGTAATAGTATTGTTGTATTTGCCATGATATTAAATCCTCTAGTTATCGGACCGCTCCGCCGGGCTATCAATTGACGGCCCCGCAATGAACCTCTGACCCGATCAATAAACCCCTACTAGTCCGCGACGAACGGCAGCATTGCCATCGAACGGGCCCGTTTGATCGCCTTAGCGATACGACGCTGGTCTTTCGCCGAAATTCCCGAGATGCGGCGCGGCATGATCTTGCCACGCTCCGGCACAAACTGCCGCAAGTAATCGACATCCTTCCAATCCACATAATCGGGAACCAACTGCCTCGGGCGGCGGCGTTGAAAGCGACGCGGACGATCACCGATCACGTCCTCACCGACGCCGAAACCGCCTCTATCGTCCATCATTTCAATATCTTTTTCTGCCATAACTCTCTCCTTGTCCGGCGAAGCTTACGCCTCGGCTGACACCTCCGTTGATTCTTCTGTCGGGCGGAATTTTGCACGCTTAGCGGCCTTTGCTTCGCGTTTTGCTGCCCGCTTATCGGCCGCCTTGCGATCCTCGTCAACACGGACCGTAACGTAGCGCATGATCATGTCGTTAACGCGCATACGTCGCTCGAGCTCCAGTATCTCCTGTCCGGTTCCGTTGATCTCGAACAGAACGTAGTGGCCTTCCGTCTTTTTCTGTATCGGATAAGCCAATGTCCTGATGCCGACGTTGTCCATGCGGACGACCTCGCCCCCTTCTTTTTCGATCAATTTACCGACTGCTTCGTTCAGTTTCTCGATCTTCTCGCCATCCGTATCAGGATTGACGATATACATAACTTCGTACGTTCTATTTGCCATTTATTTACTATCTCCTCTCGGCTAACCAACCTCATTCTCATTTGGAATGAAGTAAGGATCCAATCGTTCGGGCACTGTTTCCTGCCCACAATTTCAAACTAATTAAACTTGGCCATTGCGGCGTCTACGCCATCGGCGATTATCATTTCGACCGCATCCGCCGCGTTATCCAATATCTCTTCCATTTTTTCGAGATCCCCCTTTGGGAGGTCCTCTAAAACGAAATTTGACGCACTCGATATCGGGTGGTCGGGTTGGATGCCAACCCTCACTCGCGTGAATTCCTGCGTTTTCAAACAATCAATGATCGACCTGAGCCCATTCTGTCCGCCGTGCGACCCTTTCGGGCGAATACGGATCTTACCGAATGGAAGCGCGAGATCATCCGATATAACGATCAGCTTGGCCCCATCTCTGTCGGGCTTGGAGACAAGGCAACTGACCGCCTCGCCGCTCAAGTTCATGTACGTCTGCGGCTTTACAAGTTCGACCGCATTTCCGTCTATCAGACCCCGTCCGATCAACGCCCGGCATTCAGTCCTCGAGACCTTTGTCTGAAGCCGGCGAGCGAGGCGATCAACGAGCATGAATCCCGCATTGTGCCTCGTCCGTTCGTACTTCTCGCCCGGGTTCCCGAGCCCGACAATGAGCCATTTACTCAACGTCCAACGACCTCAATTAAGCTTCACCGCCGTCTTCCTCGGACGAACCACCGATCACTTCCGGCTCGGCTCCGGCTTCGACCTGAGACTCAAGGACTGCTTCGCCGACCGTCACGATGGTTGCGACGACGGTTTCGGGAGCCTCGAGGAGTTCGATCCCGGCACCGACCTTAAGGTCCGAAACGTGGATCGAATGTCCGGCGGCCAAATCGGTAACGTCAACGTCGATCGACTCAGGTGTTTTTGCCGGCTCGCAAAGGACCTTGATCTCGCGAAGCGCCTGCGTCAAGACCGCTCCGGCGTCTTGCAGCCCAACGGCATGTCCGGTCAAGTGGATCTGAACCGTCATTTCGATCTTTTCGCCCTTCGAGAAGCGGCGAAGATCGGCATGGATCAGCCGGCCCTTGACCGCGTCGATCTGACGATCCTGAAAGATCACGTCATTGACTCCCTCGCCATCGATATCGAGCGAGAAGACGGTATTAATGCCCGAATCCGAACGAATGATCGCCGCAAGGTCCTTCAACTCCGCAGTCGCTGCCAGGCTTTCTGAACCGCCGCCGTAAACGACGACCGGGATCTTGCCCGCTGCACGAAGCCGACGGTTCTCGTTCTTGCCGCGTGTGTCACGCTTTTCTGCTTTAATTACAATTTTTTCTGCCATAACTTATCCTTGTCTCAAATGAATGCCGCCTTGGGCGACCAGATCCATCCGGAGACCAAATCTAAATGAATAACGATGAGACACTCGTCTCGTCGTGTATCGATCTTATTGCCGAGGCCAAAAGCCCCGCAACGCTCAAAACCTCGATCTTGCCGCCCTCGACGAGCGGCATCCCATTGTCGCGGATCGGTATCGTATTCGTAACTATGACCTTTTTCAGGTACGAACCACTGATATTCTCGACCGCCCTACCCGAAAGAACGCCGTGCGTGAAACACGCCGATATTTCCCTCGCTCCCGCATTGTGCAATGCTTCGGCAACCTTGCAAATAGTGCCGCCGGTGTCGCACATATCATCGATTATGAGGCAGTTCTTTCCATTGACGTCGCCAACGATATTCATAACGTCGGCCTCATTGGCTCGTTCGCGCCTTTTGTCACAAAGTGCGAGGCCGGCACCAAGCCGTTTCGCATACGCTCTTGCACGTTCGGCTCCGCCGGTATCAGGCGCGACCACGATCAAATTCTCGATCGGATTTGCCTTAAAATACTCGACCACGATCGGTGCTGCGTATAGGTGATCAACAGGAATATCAAAAAAACCTTGGATCTGCGATGCATGCAGATCGATCGTCAAAACTCGTTGAGCTCCCGCCTTGGTTAACAGATTTGCGACCAATTTGGCGGCGATCGGAACCCTCGGCCGATCCTTCTTGTCGGAACGGGCGTAGCCAAAATATGGTATGACAGCCGTTACTCGTTCCGCCGATGCCCGAACGCAGGTGTCGATCATTATCAACAATTCCATCAGGTGCCGGTCGCTCGGCGGGCACGTCGGCTGCACAATGAACACGTCCGACCCGCGGACATTCTCGCCAACCTGGAAATTGAACTCCCCGTCCGAGAATCGGTCGGTCGTCGCCTTGCCCAGTTCACAGCCGAGATGCCCGCAGATCTCTTCTGCGAGTTCCCTGTGGGCATTGCCCGAAAATACTTTGATCTTTCCAGTGACGCTCATTGAAATAAAAAAAACGGACCATCTTCGTTAAGATTGTCCGTTTCGGAATCGAAATTGGCTGGGGCGGGAGGACTCGAACCTACGAATGCCGGATCCAAAGACCGGTGCCTTACCACTTGGCTACGCCCCAATGCGAATTTTTAGAAACTGATCGGAAACAACCTAACACCGAAGTGCTTCACGGAATTCTCTCCGCGAAATAGTTGCTACGGCAAACTTTCGCCAGGTCGATTCATTATCGAGGGCTTTAATAGCAGCTTGCCGTGTTTCTGTGTTGTCAAATAGTGCGAAGACCGAAGCCCCGCTGCCGCTCATCGCGGCGTTTAATGCACCAAGTTCGATCAAACGGCCTTTGACCCGCCTGACCTCTGGGTGAGCGTCGAAAACGCTCGTTTCAAAATCGTTTATCAACTCCGAACTGTAGGGATCAAGGTGATCGACTTCATTTCGGCAAACAGTAAGATTATGTTTTTGCTCGTCTGATGTCAAGGTGCGAGCGTTCAGTGCTGCAAAGGCCAGGGCAGTCGACACACTAACTTCCGGCGTTACGATCAGCAGATTTTCCGCCTCGACTTCCGAGGCAAGCGGCGATATCACATCACCGCGGCCTGAACCGACCGCAGTACCGCCGATCAAAAAGAATGGAACATCTGCTCCTAGTCCGCCGGCGATCGCCTGCAACGTTTGCTGCGGGATCGGCCCGAACCCGCATAGCTTACTAAATCCAAAGATCGCAGCCCCCGCGTTCGACGACCCTCCGCCGAGGCCGCCGGGAGACGGTATCCTTTTGTTCAAGTGTACTTTGCCGGTTACTCTTCGTTGAAAATGCTCTTCCAGGGCTGCCGCGGCTCGAAGGATCAAATTTCTGTCGTCTGTAGGCACATCCGGATCGTCACAGGTCAGTTCGAGACGATCACTTTCTTCGAATTCCAAAGTATCGTGCAGCGAGATAGTCTGGAACACCGTACATAGTTCGTGAAAACCATCAATGCGCTTTCCCAAAACGCGCAGTCTCCAATTTATCTTCGCAAATGACGGCAATGAAAATCGGGCTTTCATCGCTAAAGAATAGAACTAGCGGGTCAGAAAGTAAAAGAGCGGGCCCGGTTCGACCGAACCGGCCACGCTCATCATAATTCACTGTTATCGGGCCTTTATTTCCGAGTTAAAAAGACCTGAGTAAAGTAATACGAACCGTCGGCCGCGACCGCGATGCCGACCGCCGATTCGCTCCAATCCGATTTAAGCAGATTTCGGCGGTGGGACGGCGATTCGAGCCAAAGTTGGACTGCGACCTCGACCGGATCCTTATAGCCGCGGTTGAAAGCGATGTTCTCGCCGATCGCACGCCACTTCTTTAATCCAGAACGATCCGCCCGGTCGCTCACCATCGAATCATCCAAACCTCGATGCCCGAAATACTTGAAATCAGCCATATCCTGCGAATGCTGACGTGCGATCTTGGCGATCTCTTCACTCCACTCGAGCTGTTTGAATCCATTCTCGACCCGCTTCTTATTGAGCAGATCGAACGCGATCCGCTCGATCGACGTCGTATTTACGATTATCGACGCCTTGACGGCCGCCGCCTTTTCTTCAACAACGCGCGGCCTGGTGATCTCGGACGACCCCAAAGTGTTTCGTGCGACCTGTTCTTGAAAATTGTTCGATTGAGCGACGGTGACGGCCGCAAATGCGGCGATCAAACCCATTAGGACAGTGGCTTTTCTTTTCATTTGACCTCACTTCGGCAGCCTGACTATCCGCTCACTAGCGGCTCGAGGCTTTGCGTTCGCTCATTCCATAAATAAGCGATTGCCTTTTCGGTTAAGGTGACAGTGCGCGCGGTACTGTCTACTAAAACAAAATACCAATCCAACATATGTTCCAATTTTTTACTGCTGAATGAGTTAAAATATGGATATGTCTCAGCAAATGGTCCAATTGGGCAGAAGAAGGCCCAGCGAGGAAATAGTCGAACCGCACGTCGATCCTGTTTGCAAGATGCTGGTGCTTCCCGAGTCTGCGGCCGGCAAGTTTGACTACCTGGGGACGACGTACTATTTCTGCGCGATCGGATGCCGCGATCGGTTTGCGGCAAACCCCGAGAAATACCTAAGGCCCCAAGATCCGGTCGACCTGCCGCAAGATGTCGAATACACCTGTCCCATGGATCCCGAGATCGTGCAGATCGGCCCCGGCGTCTGTCCGAAATGCGGCATGGCACTTGAACCGAAAGAGATCACACTCGATGACCGGCCTGACCCGGAGTTTCTTGACATGAAACGGCGGTTCACGATCTCGGCGATCTTGACCCTGCCGGTTTTTGTTTTGGCAATGGCTGAGATGTTCGTGGACCTAAATTTACTATTCTCTGACTTGCCCCACGGTCGTGCCTCGGCTATATCCCTTTGGGTACAGTTCATTCTGGCGACCCCGGTTGTATTGTGGGGAGGCTGGCCATTTTTCCAACGAGCATGGGTTTCCGTTAAGAATATCAGTCCGAATATGTTCACGCTGATCGCGATCGGCACGGGCTCGGCGTATCTGTTAAGCCTCGCGGCCCTGATAATGCCGGGCTGGTTCCCTGCCGCAATGCGTGACGCACACACCGGGCTGATCCCGGGCTATTTCGAATCAGCCGCGGTGATCACAACTCTTGTCCTGCTCGGACAGGTTTTAGAACTTCGTGCCCGATCCCAGACCTCATCCGCGATCAAAGAGCTGCTAAGGCTTGCGCCCGAGACCGCGACCATAGTTCATGAAGACCGACCCGACGAGTTGGTCGATCTGCGTCACGTTCACGTTGGCCAAAGACTGAGAGTCAAGGCCAACGAAAAGGTCCCGACCGACGGCGAGATCGTCGACGGCGATACATCCATCGACGAGTCGATGGTCACAGGCGAATCGATGCCCGTCGAAAAACACGCCGGCGACAGGGTGATCGGCGGGACGATCAATGGAAATCGATCATTCACGATGCGTGCGACAAAGGTCGGAACCGAAACACTTCTCGCTCAGATAGTCAAAATGGTCGGCGAGGCTCAACGCAGCCGGGCTCCGATCCAGCGTCTTGCGGATGTCGTCTCGGCGTACTTTGTTCCTACCGTGATAATCGTCGCAATGATCGCGTTTGCGGTCTGGCTGGTGCTCGGGAGCTTCGCGTCGGCAGTCGTGGCTGCGGTCTCGGTGCTTATCATCGCCTGCCCATGTGCTCTTGGGCTCGCCACACCGATGTCGATAATGGTCGGCACCGGCCACGGCGCAAAGAATGGCGTACTGATCAAGAAGGCTGAAGCTCTGGAAACACTTGAGAAAGTAAATGCGATCGTCGTGGATAAGACGGGCACATTGACTGAGGGAAAGCCAACGATCCACGAGATTCTGCTCGCAAACGGTCCCGACAAGCCCCTCGGCTGGGGCGGCTATTTCTCAATGGGAGCACAGCTGCGGATCGACGAGGACTATGAAACGCCAGTTTCGCCCGATGGATATACCCAAGACGAACTTCTCGGGATGGCCGCCAGCGTCGAATCTCATAGCGAACATCCGCTCGCTGCAGCGATCGTCGCTGAGGCTGCGCGAAGGAGGGTAACGATCGCTGAGGCCATAGACTTTGAGTCCGTGACGGCCAAAGGGGTGAACGCCATCGTCAGTGATCGACGGGTCACTGTTGGAAATGAGTCATTCCTGCCAGTCGGATCGCCTGTTACGTCCAGGTTGCTCGACGCTGCGGAAGCCTTGCGCGGCCGAGGCCAAACGGTCGTGTTCGTTGTTATCGACGGTCAGCCGGCAGGCCTGATCAGTCTTTCGGACCTCGTAAAACCGTCAGCCAATGATGCGGTCGGACAGCTTAAGGGCCAAAACATCGAGGTCATCATGATGACCGGCGACAATCGCGCGACCGCTGACGCTGTTGCCCGTCAACTCGGCATCGACCATGTATTTGCCGAAGTCATGCCCGAAGACAAGGCGGCAAAGATCAAGGAATTACAGGCCCAAGGAAAGCGTGTTGCCATGGCCGGCGACGGCGTGAATGACGCACCGGCTTTGGCACAAGCGGATGTCGGTATTGCGTTCGCCAGCGGCACCGACGTCGCGATCGAGTCCGCCGACATAACGCTGCTCAAACCCGACCTCGACGGCATTCTCAAGGCGCGAAACCTTAGCCGCGTAACCATGAAGAACATACGCCAGAATTTGTTTTTTGCTTTTGCCTACAACATGGTCGGAGTGCCGATCGCGGCGGGGGTGCTGTTCCCCGTTTTTGGCTTGCTTCTATCGCCGATGATCGCCAGTGCGGCGATGACATTCAGTTCGGTCTCGGTCATTACGAATGCGTTGAGATTGCGTAGCACAAAGCTCTGATCGATCGGGGCCCATTGAGGCAATTGATGTCTGTCCGCGATACCGAGAGATATATCGGCAGATCGCATCGACTTACGTGATGTTTGCGGTAAAATCATTGTATGGGAAAGCCAGCACTAGCGGTCCACGGAGGGGCCGGAACGATCTTCAGGTCCGAGATGACGCCCGATCTCGAAGTCGAGTACCGAAAGGGTATTGAAAATGCCCTTCGAGCCGGGTGGGACGTATTGCGGGCACACGGATGTTCGCTGGACGCAGTTGATGCTGCGGTACGGCAACTTGAGGATTTTCCGCTCTTTAATGCAGGTCGTGGCTCCGTTTTTACCCACGAGGGCAAAAACGAGATGGATGCCGCGATAATGGACGGCCATTCGAAAAAGGCCGGAGCCGTCGCTTTCGTCCGCAACGTCAAGAATCCGGTCGGACTCGCCCGCTTAGTGATGGAACGTACAGAGCATGTACTTTTGGCCGGCGAGGGGGCAATACTGTTTGCCGAAGAAATGGAAGTTGAACTCGCGGACAATGCGTATTTCTATACCGAACATAGATGGAAACAGCTTGAAGAGGCGATCGCCGCAGGTCGCGTCCAGCTTGATCACGCGGGAGCGGCTCATCCAAAACCGATCGGGACTGTCGGCGCGGTCGCCTGTGACGTCAATGGGCATCTTGCGGCCGCCACTTCCACCGGTGGTATGACCAACAAGAAATTTGGCCGCGTCGGCGATACTCCGATCATTGGTGCCGGCACCTACGCCGACGAATTTTGCGCAGTTTCGTGCACCGGCCACGGCGAATATTTTATGACCAATGTCACAGCGTTCGACGTTGCCGCTAGGATCCGGTACAAGGGCCTCACGCTCGACGCTGCCGCGCAGGAATCCATCGACCATCTTACCCGCCTCGAAGGCGAAGGTGGCATGATAGCTGTCGATCCGCAAGGAAATATTGCTATGCCTTTCAACTCCGAGGGAATGTATCGCGGATCGGTCAATTCGAATGGCGAACTTGCGATCGCGATCTATGGCGAGTAGTGAAAAGGCCCTCGTTCGAGGGCCTTTTCATCTAGTTGGATCGTGGGATCATTTTGGCACGATCCTGAGTGATGAGATCTTGTCGTTCCATCCGTTCGAAACAAGTGTGCTGATGGTCGCGGGACCGGTGATGGTCCATGAGCCGCCTTTGTAGTTGATATCCTTGTAAACCACCAACTTCATTCCGCTGCCCACCTTAAATGAGGAGATCCGATCGTTCCAGTTAGGTGATCCGATCCCACCGGTGTTATAGCTTCTCAGATCCGGGATATCCCGGACGCCGTCCCAGCGGATGTAATTTCCGGCATAGTTTATGTCCTCGTAAACAAAAACCTGATTCGAGGTCTGTCCTGAAACTGCGACGCCCCCGATCAAAAATGCCCCGACAATAACCAAAATCGGTAAAAACTTCATCATGGTCTTGTCCTCCAATACTAAAGGTCGAGGCCCGAAACGGCTCGTGGCCATGATGATCATTATCGAACAACTTCAGGCTCACAAACCGTTCGCCTCAGTTTCAGCGTACTCCTGATGCGTAGTTGAGTCAACACACATTCCAGCCGCGATCACCGCGGTCGAACAGCTGCTTTGACTATTGCGACGACCTTTCATTTACAAGGTCCCGATACTCCTGGACGTACGAGATATCTTTGGGCACAAGATCCGCAAGCGTCACGACCAATTCGCCCTTCCTGCCGTGTTTGATCGCATGGTGGATCGCCGTTCGCCCGTCCGGAATGACTCGAACGGTCGGCGAGTTCGAACTCTGGGCAATGCCTTCCTGTAGAAGCCGGTGCAGATCCTCCGGTTCCCGGCCGCGTAGGTAGTTGCCCGTCCGGATCACGATCCTGTCGAATGTATCGGCCGCGATCTTGCCAAATTCGCGAATATCATCGTCTCGGCGATCGCCCGTGCCGTTAAGCACAACTGTGCGGTACTTATTGGGCAATTTCAGGACAAAATCCGCCAAGCCTCGCAACCCGGCCGGATTGTGAGCGTAATCCATCAAGACCGTAACATCGCCGACCTCGACAAAGTTGAGTCGTCCCGGTGTTTGGGCCGTTCCGGCATTGAATGTCGTCAGTCCGACACGCAGATCTTCGAGCGAAACGCCGTGGACAAAACAGGCTAGCGTGGCGGCAAGGACGTTCTGGATCATAAATTCAGCACGACCGCCATAAGTCAGAGGGATGTTCACCACCTTCTCGACGCGGACCTTCCATTTACCCTTAAGGATCGTCACGTAACCGTTTTCGTAAACGCATGAAACGCGTCCGCGCTCGGCCCGCCGCTTAATATTCGGGTGATTTTCGTCCATCGAGAAACAAACGACCTTTCCATCGACCATTTCCTTCATCGCGTAAACGAGTTCGTCCTCGGCGTTGAGGACCGCATAGCCCTTCTTTGAGACGGCCCGGGGCACGACCGATTTTACCCGCGCAAGATCCTCGAGCGTATTTACATCCTTGAGGCCCAAATGATCAGCAGCAACATTCATCACGACACCAATGTCGCAATAATCAAACCCGAGGCCCGAACGAATGATACCGCCGCGTGCGGTTTCAAGCACTGCCACATCGACGGTCGGATCTTTCAGCACGAGCTGGGCCGAGACAGGCCCGGTATTATCGCCGGCCACGATCTGTTGGTTGCCGATGTAAGTTCCGTCAGTGGTTGTAAATCCGACGGTGCGGCCGCTGTTTTTGAGAATGTGAGCGATCAGCCGTGTGGTCGTCGTCTTGCCGTTCGTACCCGTTACAGAAAATATCGGAATCCTTGCAGGCGTCCCCGGCGGGAAAAGCATGTCGATCACGTGCTCTGCCACATTTCGGCCGATCCCCTCGCTCGGGGCGAGGTGCATCCGGAATCCCGGAGCGGCGTTCACCTCGATAATTCCGCCGCCGTTCTCCCGCAGCGGCTCGCTCACGTTGGGAGCGATGACGTCTATGCCGGCAACATCCAGCCCGATGATCTTTGCGATCCTCTCAAACAGGAACACATTCTCCGGGTGCACCTCGTCTGTGCAATCTATAGCCGTTCCGCCGGTTGAAATATTCGCAGTGGTCTTCAGATGCAGAACCTCTCCCTTCGGCAACACGCTGTCGATCTCGTATCCGGCCTTGCGGATGCAACGCAGCGTCTGACCGTCAACATCGATCTGGGTCAGTACGTTTTCGTGGCCGTAGCCACGACGCGGATCCTCGTTGGTCTTGTCGATCAACGACTGGATCGTTGATCTGCCGTTTCCCACGACATGTGCAGGCACTCGCTCGGCGACCGCAATAAGCCGGTTATTCACAACCAGGGCCCGAAAATCCGAGCCGATCAGCTGCTTTTCAACAATAATGTAGCGGGAGTACTCTTTGGCCTTTTCGAACGCTATCCGGGCGTCCTCTATAGAGTTGATCCCGACCGTCGCCCCTTTGCCATGATTACCGTCCAGCGGCTTGATAACGACCGGAAAACCGACGCTTTCGAGCGTATCCTCGAGATCGTCAATGTCACGGATCCGATAACCCTTTGGTACCGGCACGCCCATATCGCCAAGCAGCTTTTTGGTAGCATGCTTATTGCCTGCGATATCGACCGAGATCATATTTGTATTGACCGTCGTGGTCGCCTGGATGCGCTTTTGATAAACACCATACCCGAGTTGAACCAGTGACTGATCGTTCAATCGAATGTACGGGATATCCCGGTTTACTGCCTCCTCGACCAGCGAACCTGTCGACGGGCCGAAACGCACGTCCTCGCGGATCTCACGCATCTCCTGGATCTCTTTCGCGAGTTCGTCTTTGATATCCTGCGCGGGCCTTCCCTCGGCTATGTCCAAAAACAGCCTGACCGCCGCACGCCCCGCGTATCTTCCGACCTCTTCCTCAAGATAGCTGAATACGACGTTGTAGATACCCTTGTCATCGGTCTCGCGGGTACGTCCGTACCCGGTATCCATCCCGGCAAGCGTTTGGAGTTCAAGGGCGAAGTGCTCAATAACGTGTCCAGCCCAAGTTCCCTCTTCGACCCGCCGCAAAAATCCGCCTTCTTCCTGATAGCTGCACCCGTGAGTCGCTATAGACGGAAGCACATCCTTGAGCCGATCATAAAATCCGGGGATCTTGTCAGTCGGCTTTTCTTCATAATCGGCGATGTCCAATCGCATGATTATTAGCTTTTTCCAATAACCGGACCAATAATTAGGCCCGCGAAGTGTGCGGATCTCGAGTATTTCCATAAGTTTGAACGATCGATGACAATCCGGTACAGATGCAGCGGCACCTTCGCTTGAAAGTCCTATCCGCCAATCCACTGAAGGCCCACCCGACGAACGGGTCTGCATTACTGAAGAAACCGTAAAATATTTATATCAGATTTGATCAAATTTTGTCTTCGCTTGACCAGCGAAAACCATTACCGACGATGCGAACGCGATCGTCGTCACGGTAACATCAAGATCCAAAAATCATGCGGTGGGATGTTGCGTACCGTTACCGACGTGAATTACCGATCCGTAAGCACGGAAGCAGTTCGCACTGAATTATTACAAAAACCTACCCAAGGTCCGGGAGCAAAAATTCGATCGGCGGCTGCATGGGATGGCGTTCAAGATAGTTGTAAACGAGACCATCACGTAACACATGAAACTGTACGCCGCAGATGCTAAATGCTTCGTTATCAGCAACTTCTGCTATCTCATTGAAACTGATCTGTGAACCATCGACGATCGTTGTCGACCCCTGGCCGAATACCTCAAGTACTCCTTTACCATCGAGAATGATGGCCGTATTTTCGTCGATCCCTATTCCAAGATTATACGGATTGTATGACACCGCCGTTATCAGACGGCTAATGCGTCCGCGCTCGCTGAAATGTTGGTCGATGATAATATTCTTTAGAAATCCAAGACCCGGGCTCAACTTTACCGCGTTCTTATGCGGATGAGAACTAGCATCGCCACGCACGATCATAGAGGTACTCATCGCCGCGGCCCCGGCGCTGGTCCCGGCCATCACGACATTCGTCTCACGGACCAATTTCCGCAACCGCTCCGCAAGCTTGGTGCCGCCGAGCAAAGAAACGAGTCGCATCTGGTCGCCGCCAGTCATAAAGACCCCTGTTACCCCATCCGTCAATCTCTCGACGTCGGCCTGGACAATATCCTGCCGTGAAGTGGCCCGGAGCACACGCGGATTTGAAACACCAAGGTTCCTAAATGCCTGAGTGTAAACGTCAGCGGCAAATTCCGGGAAATCCGACGCAACGGGTACGATCAGGATCTCGGCTTTTTCGCCTCCGGCGAGCTCCAGGAACTTTTTAAGGATCCGGCGCTCGTTGTACTTGTCCTCTGCTCCGCCAATGACGAGCAAGTGCCCGCCAATTATTTCGCGGTCATGCGATTCGCTCATTTGATTGATTAATTAAGACTAAATTCAAGAAAACTAAACACTAAGTTAGTTGAATGTCAGGTGCGGGTCAAGAAAAGCATGTAAATTGGGCACGCTTTCCTTCGCTCTTGCCGATCGGGAGTTGTCTAGTTCGGTCTCGATCGTCGATCCCCGGCGCCTCACTAGGGCGACACGCCGATGCCGGTGATAGCGTGTATCTCCTGCAAACTCCGGACGGTGACACTTTCCTGTGAGAGCCTTGTCCCGATCGCCTCGATAAGTGCCTCGGCCCCCGTGATCGTCGTCACGCACGGAACATTGAATTGCAATGCCGCCTTTCTGATGGCCTTTTCGTCAAAGTGCGACACCTTGCCAAGCGGAGTGTTGATGATCAGGGCGATCTCATCCTGACGAATAAGATCGGCAATATTTGGACGACCCTCATTGACCTTGAAAACGGTCTCGCATTCGAGCCCAACCTCGTGAAGGCGTTTAGCCGTGCCAAAGGTAGCTACGAGACTGAACCCTAGGTTGCTCAAACGCCTCGCAAGCAGCACCGCCTGGCCTTTGTCCGACTCATTTACTGAAATGAAGGCTTTGCCCGAAAGCGGCAGCCTCAACCCGGCCCCCTCCATCGCCTTGCCGTACGCCTCGCCAAAGGTTTCTCCGACGCCCATTACCTCACCCGTAGAGTGCATCTCCGGCCCAAGGATCGGGTCGACGCCGGCAAATTTTTTGAACGGGAACACCGGCGACTTAACAAATATCTTTGGAACCGGCAGTATCTCCGGCAGATCAAGATCCGCCAAACGAATATGACCTGCCATTACGAGCGAAGCGATCTTTGCTATCGGCACGCCGGTCGCCTTCGCGACGAACGGCACTGTCCTGGACGCACGCGGATTGACCTCAAGAACGAACACACGATCATCCTTGACCGCGAACTGAATATTCATCAACCCCTTGACTTCCAGGGCATTAGCAAGCAGCTTTGTATAGTGCACGATCGTCTCGAGATGCTCCGCAGCTATCTTTTGAGCCGGCAGCACGCTGGACGAATCACCCGAGTGGATCCCGGCTTCCTCGATATGGCCCTGAATGCCCGCGATCACCACCGTCTCGCCATCGGCGAGCGCATCCACATCGATCTCAGCCGCACGCTCAAGAAACTTGTCGATCAAGATCGGCTTTTCAGGTGATGCATCTACGGCCGAACGCATATAATCGTCAAGCGACTGATCGTCATATACGATCGCCATTGCCCGCCCGCCCAAGACAAAGCTTGGACGCACAACGATCGGATAACCAATAGCATTTGCAACACTTTTAGCTTCGTCAGCTGATGTAACGCTCGAATTATCCGGGCAAGGTATCTTGAGATCCGCAAGCAATGCCCCAAACCGCTCCCTGTCCTCGGCAAGGTCGATCGAATCCGGCGAGGTGCCGATGATCGGCACACCGGCGTTATGCAACCGATCCGCCAGATTCAGTGGCGTTTGCCCTCCAAACTGGACTATGACGCCCTCCGGGTTTTCGACATCAACGATGTTCATGACATCTTCAAAAGTCAACGGCTCGAAATAAAGGCGGTCGGAAGTATCATAATCTGTTGACACGGTCTCGGGATTGCAATTGACCATAATGGTCTCAAAATCCGCATCCCGAAGTGCAAAACTTGCGTGACAGCAACAATAGTCGAACTCGATCCCCTGCCCGATGCGATTCGGGCCCGAGCCAAGTATCATTATCTTTCGCCGTTCAGTCGGCTCTGCCTCACACTCCTCTTCGTATGTCGAATACAAATACGGGGTATATGATTCGAACTCGGCCCCGCAGGTGTCGACCCGCTTGTAAACCGGCCGTATTCCCTGTGATTTCCTATAGTTACGAACATCAACCTCAGGTGAATTGGTAAGAAACGAAAGACGTCGATCCGAAAGGCCAAACTCCTTAAGGTTCAACATCATATCGTCTGAGATGTCATCGAGCCTTACAGCTCCCATTGCCTTCTGAAGGTCCATGACCTGTTTTAGCTGGTCGAGAAACCATGGATCTATCTTAGTGAGTCGGTGTATCTCTTCGGTGTCATAGCCGATCTGGACCGCGTAGGTCAAATACGAGAATCGCTGCGAGTTTGGCCGAGCCAGCTTCCGCTGAAGCTCAGCATCAGGTATATCCTGTAAACGCAATGGTTTAACAGATTCGAGTGAACGTAAACCTTTAAATAGTGATTCTTTGAATGTCCTCCCGATCGCCATCACCTCGCCGACCGACTTCATCTGTGTTCCCAATACGTCTTCGGCCCCGGGAAACTTCTCGAACGCCCACTTCGGTATCTTTGTCACGACATAGTCGATCGTCGGTTCGAATGATGCCGGCGTCTTCCGTGTGATGTCATTTGGTATCTCGTCGAGGGTGTAGCCGACAGCGAGTTTGGCGGCGATCTTTGCGATCGGGAATCCGGTGGCTTTCGATGCCAGGGCGGACGACCGCGATACACGCGGATTCATCTCGATTATCCGCACGTCGCCGTTCGCAGGGTTGATCGCGAACTGAATGTTTGAACCACCGGTTTCGACACCGACCTTTCGAATACAGGCTATCGACATATCGCGCAGTCGCTGATATTCGACATCCGAAAGAGTCTGGGCCGGTGCGACGGTGATCGAGTCGCCTGTATGAACACCCATCGGGTCAAAGTTCTCGATCGAACATATGATGACCACGTTGTCATTCAGGTCACGCATTACCTCGAGTTCGTATTCTTTCCAGCCGAGGATCGATTCTTCCACCAGGATCTGTGAATTTGGCGACGCGGCAAGTCCGCCGCGGGCGATCTCTTCAAACTCCTCCGGATTATATGCCGTGCCCCCGCCGGTGCCGCCGAGTGTAAAGCTCGGCCTGATTATCGCGGGGTAACCGATCTCTTCGACGATCTGACGAGCCTCTTCCCATGTGTGGGCAAATCCCCCCTTGGCTGAGGGCACGCCTATCTCGTCCATCGCCGCCTTAAAGAGTTCGCGATCCTCGCCGACCCTGATCGCGTTGATATTTGCCCCGATCAGCTTAACGCCGAACCGCTCCAGAATGCCCTGTTCATAAAGCTCGACCGACAAATTGAGCCCGGTCTGACCGCCGACCGTCGGCAATAGTGCGTCAGGCCGTTCCATTTCAAGGATCGCGGTCAGCGTCTCGACCGTCAACGGCTCGACGTATGTGCGGTCGGCGATCTCAGGGTCGGTCATGATCGTGGCCGGGTTCGAATTTACGAGCACGACCTCAAACCCCTCCTGCTTCAGCGCACGGCAGGCCTGTGTGCCGGAATAGTCAAATTCGCAAGCCTGACCGATAACAATGGGTCCCGAGCCGATAATAAGTATCTTGTGGATATCAGTGCGTTTGGGCATGTCTAAACACCCGATTATACAAAAAAAGTGCGGTCAATATAACCGCACTTTGAATATTCGCTGCCTCAACCGCCTTAAAACGGTATCTTGGGCACCTTAGGTATCTTATTTTCGATCTTCTGCTTTGCCGCATCGACAACTGCCTTGCCCGACAGCACATTGTCGAGCTTTGACGCTAATCCGGGATTGAGCTTTCTCAGTTTGTCGTTTATCTTCTTGGCTTCCTTCTTATTTCCGCTCGCGTTGTATGCTTCGCCGAGGTTGAACAGGCCGAACGAATTGCTGCCGTCAAGGTCAACAACGCGTTTGAATGTGGCAACGGCATTGGCGAGATCGTTCAGCCCGCGATAGCCTAACCCGAGTTGATTGATAGCGATCACCCAATTCTGACGCAGGCTTACGGCCACGTTCAATGCCGTCACCGCCGCCTGATAGTCCCCCAAACCGTTGTTGGTGGAACCCAGATTGAGATAAGCTGCGTCGAGCTTCGGGTCCTTCTCAACGGCCCTTTGAAGAAATGCTCTTCCCAGTTCGAGGTCGGCCTTTGCTCCGGCCTCGTCCTTTGCCTCCCGTTTCGTGACCCCGGAGTTGTAATATGCCCAACCGAGATTCGAATCATCGACCGCCGTCGGACTCATTTCCCGTGCCGTATTCAGCCTGGCGACCGACTTGTCCCATTCATTGGTCTTCCCGAGACAAAATCCCCATTCGCTGTAAAGCTCGGGCGTTTTTATCGTTTCCGACGCGATCTTGTATTCGGCGTTTGCATCGGCATAGCGCCCCAATTGTCTGTAGCAACTCGCCAAATTGGCGTGTGCCTGAGCGTTTGACGGTTCGTATCGGATGACGTTTTCGTACGAGGTCGCCGAATTATTGTAATCGCCGGCGTTGTAGTACCAAACGCCTAGTTCGAATGACGCCGGAGTAAATTTCGGATCGGCCTCCAACGATCTTTTGTAGGCCGCCACCGCTGCATCATTGCGGCCCATCCGCACCAAAGTCTGGCCGCGGTAGTAATTCGCCATCAAATTTCGGCTGTCGAGTTCGAGTACACGGTCAAAGGCAGCAAGCGCCTCGGGATTCTTGTTCTGTTTGTACAAGACCAAACCCTTCAAATATCGTGTGTCGGACGTGTCCGAACCGCCCGCCTCGGCCTTTGAAAGGCATTGGTCGGCCTTGTCGATCTGTCCGGCGTCGATATATGCGAGTCCCAGGGTCGCATTGAGATCGGCCAAACTCGGGTCGATCGCGAGAGCTTTCTCATAATTTGCGATCGCCTTGTCGGTCTGTTTCTTGCCGTCGTATATCGCCCCGAGCTTTGCGTAGGCTACGTCATTTTTGTTGTCGAGTTTTATCGCCTCGTCAAAATAGACGATCGCGGCGTCGTTATTCGTATCGCCTGCGACCGCGATCCCCTTTTCGGTGAGCGCGTCGCTGAGGCCGTCACTTGCTCTTTTATTTCGCGGATTCTGAACCAATGCCGCACGGTAATTCGTGATAGCGAGATCGGTTTCGCCGTTATCGAGGTTGGCTTCCGCTTTTGCGGTAAGAGTGTTTGAAAGTGCGATCTTCTTGTTGGCGGCCGCGATCGCCGCCCTTTTACGGGCGGCTATCAGTGCCGCTCGCCGTTTCTTGGCGGCAGCCGCGATCTGGGCGTTGGTTCTTTTGGCCTTTGCTCCGCCGCCCGCCGCTTCACCCAGAAAAGCGTACGCCGATCCGAAGCTTGCCTGAGGTTTCTTGCTGCCGTTCCGAAAAACGAACGCACTACCGCCGCCGGTCAAACTCTCGGTCGCCACCAGGTCCTGTGCCCTGACCGCGGCCGTCTGAGGCATCAACGAAAATACAACAAGAAAAACGATCGACGATCTCAACAGGCTGGAACGGAATACCATATTAAACCTCAATAACAAACTAGATTATACCCAACCATGACGCAGTTGAATAGAAATTTTGCGAAGATCAAAAGCCGACAAATATCGGTTCGGGCTCAAGTTGAATGCCGAATTTGGAATTTACGGCCGATCTGATCAGGTCCTTGAGTTCGACGATATCGGCTGAGCCGGCTCCGCCCTTGTTGATGATCGCGAGCGAGTGTTTGGTCGAGATCCCGACCCTGTTCATCGCAAATCCCTTTGAAAATCCGGCGTTTTCAATGAGCCAGGCGGCCGGCACTTTTACCCATCCATTCGCCGCCGGATATTTGGGGATCTCGCCGAATGCCGCCTCCAGTTCGCCAAATTTTTCGGCCGTAACCAACGGATTTTTGAAAAACGATCCGGCGCTTCGCGAGTTCGGGTCGTCCGGGTCTATGACCATCGACTTTGAACGCCGGATCGACAAGACCGCCTCGCGAACCTCAACGATACTCGGTGTCCGCCCGGAAAATATTTCGATCAATTCCCTGTAGGCCAATTTCGGATCGCCGTTGACCGTCAATCGAAAATTCACCCTGGTAACGACATATCGGTCGCGTTCATCAGAGTTGAAGATGCTTTTGCGGTATCCAAACCCACATTCTTCGTTCGAAAGTTCGACCATCGCCCCGCTCGTACGATCCAGGCAGCTAACCGACACGATAGTTTCACTTACCTCTTGCCCGTACGCACCTACGTTTTGCACCGGAGTGCCTCCGACGAGACCGGGGATCCCGCTCAGACACTCGACGCCCGCCAGGCCGCGTTCAACTGCATAGGCGACAAATCCGTCCCATTCTTCGCCCGCACCCACCGACAAAACGATCCGGCTGCCATCCGATCCGGCTTCGTGAATCCCGCAGATCGAAACCTTGATCACCAAACCGTCAAAACCGGCATCTGCGACGACGATGTTACTGCCGCCGCCCAAAATGAACACTGAGAGGCTGTTCTCTCCTGCCGCTCGGAGTGCCGCGGCCAACTCCTCCTCCGAAGTCACATTGGCAAAACGGCGAGCCGTGCCGCCTACCCCCAATGTCGTGAGCGGCGCGAGTTTGACGTTCTCTTCTATTTCGAACGAGGTGGTCACGGTTCGTTACTTTTTGACCGCTCCCATCGTGATCAGTTCCAACTGCGCCGCCAGATTCTTCTGGCCCATTTTCACGAGTTTCTGATAGGCCTGCTTTGCACCGCCCATGTTTCCGCTTCTAAACTCGGCTTCGCCAAGGTTGTACACGGCACTCGCAAAATTTGGGTCCTTATCGATCGCCTTTTTGAAGTTATTGATCGCTTCCTTATAGTTGTCCAGTTTGCGATTGGCGATACCCAGTTCATTCAGAGCAAATACCCACTTCGGTTCCTTCTTCACGACCTTACTGAGGGCGTCGACCGCCCCGTTGTAGTCACCTAGATCGGTCAATGTCATCCCCAGATTGAGTAGCGGACCCTCAACATACGGCGGGTTCGTCGCAACGGCCTTTTGAAGATTGGTCTTTGCCGATTGCAGTTTCAACAGGCGGTCCGACTCACGCTTTTCGTATTGGTCGATACGTGCCGCGTTGTAATAGGCCCATCCGAGATTCGCAAAGTCTGCTGTGTTGCCGCCGCCAAGCTCGACGGCCTTTTCGAGTGCCTTGATCGCCGTCGGCCATTGGCAAGGCACAAAGTTCTTTTGGTTTATCTCGCACTGGCGACCGATCACATAACCGATCTTGCTGTAAATATCGGCGATCTCGTCTTTGCTATAGTCCTTGCTTCGCGACATGAATAGCACCGCGAGATCATAATTCGACTGTGCCTCGACAATATTACCCGTCATCCGATGGGCATCGCCCAATGCGGCGAATACATCGCCGCTGTCATTCTTGAGGCGTGCGGCCTGTTTATAGGCAGCGACCGAATCCGGGTACTTCTCTGCGTCAAAGAATGCACCGCCAAGTCCTCTCCAGGCTTCAAAGTACTTCGGCCTAAGACTTACCGCCTTTTGATAATCGGCGATCGCCTCGTTCGTTCGGCCGATCCTCGTAAAGGCCTCACCTGAGTTGAAATAGACGTCGGCATTTTCAGGGTCGAGCTGTTTTGCCCGCTGAAAAGCTGCCAGAGCTTCCGGATTTCGATTTTGCGACAAACGGATCATACCGAGAAACAACTGGGTCTCAGCCATATCCGGAGCCGCCGCGAGAGCCTTGGTCAGCAGTTCATCGGCCTTGGCGATCTCGCCCTTTTGAAAATAAAGTACGCCGAGCGGTAAATAGATCTCCGAAAGCGCCTTGTCATTTGCGAGAGCCTTTTCGTAATTGGCGATCGCGAGGTCGGCTTGGTCGAGCTCATTGTAAACCTCGCCGAGGCCGAATAATGCAGAGGCATTGTTCGGATTGTTCTTTAGAGACTCGAGAAAAAACGCCTTGGCCGTTGCCGCCTGATCGCGGATGAGGAGTTCATTTCCCTTGGCGGCGAGTGCGTCACTCAGTCCGTCAACCGCCTTTTTGTTCTTGGCGTCCAATGTTACGGATTCGCGAAAGAAATTGACCGAATTTTCGAGGTCGTTCTGATCGATGTAATATTCGCCGACACCTGCAAACAGCCGCGACGCCTGGTCCTTCGGCATTGTCCTTACGCTCGGCGGCAATTTATCGGGATCGACGACCGTTGACCGTGCGCGGCGAGGTTGTTCCTTGGCAAGCGTCTCGTATTGGGTCTTAATACGTTTGGCCGATTCCAGCCGCTGGGCCTTGGTTCTCGAGGCTTTTGAAGTCGAGGAGTATTTCTTTGATGCCTTAGCCGAATTTCGAAAGACAAATACGCTCGATCCGCCGGTGATATCACTGACGGGCACGAGATCCTGCCCGAAAACCGTGAAACAGGCCGAACAGACCGACAAGATCACCATCAGCGATAACGATGACCGCAGGACTTTGAACTTATTCAACATTTGATCTCCTCTTTTTCCTAAATGCGACGGAACGCACTCTTGAACGTAAGGTTCGATGACCTTTCGGATAGTAGACGTTTTCCGCCAAATGATTTTGCCGGAAAAGTGGAACGCTCGGGCGAATTTTAACATGAAATCGCGCTGTGCGGGCCGCCAAATTATTACTTGGCGGCCCGAGGACAACTGCAAACAGGACAATATTCCAGCTCTATTGGCTGACATTAGTGCCGCGGACCTTGATCAAGGCACGCCGCAAAAATCCGAACGGAAACCGTGTCGCGAACCGCCGGTATTTATCCACGTCCTGAAGTGAATACAGGTATGCGTTGTGATTGTCTACGAGCCGCTCCATCACACGGGGATGACGATGGATAGGAAAATCACCGATCTCAATGACAAACACCAGGTTAGGAAGGATGTACCCGTGAAATTTTGTGCCCTTGTCCTCAAGGTATTTTATTGCCGCGGCAATACCATTGTAGGTGATCTGCGAATCGTGAAACATTATTGCTCCATTCTCAGCCAACACATCCAGGCAAAATCTGAAGTCGCGGAACACGGCTTCGTCGGTATGTTCGCCGTCGATAAAGCAAAGGTGCATTCTTCCGCCCACACTCGCCGGATCGATCGACGCGGTATCTCCGTCGATGGTCGTTATCTTGTCGACACTGCCCGCAGCCTCTCTCAGAAGTTCGAGCATACGTGCGGTCGAATTATTTTGATACACCCAGTCGTAACCTCGGGCATCAGGCTGGCTCTCGGGCCTTTTGTCGATCGATACAACTCGCTCGCAACGGTCGTCCATCAGATAGGGCTGAATACTGCCGCCCAGGTATGAACCGATCTCGAGATAGTTAAATCCCGGGACAAGCTCACCGACCGCAAGTTCGCATGCTAGCAGCGAAGCCCGATCATGATCCGTGGATTGGCTTGGGATCTTGTCGAAAAGCCCGATATCCAGATTGCTAAGTCGTTGCTGAAAATCACTCATATTACGAAAAATTGAAATCCCGATAATACCACAACATTCAAACAGCAGCAGAGTCCACAAAAAAAGAAAGAGCAGATCACAGACCTGCTCTTTCGGCCAGTTCATCCGATTCCGGGCCTACGGCACAAAAGCATTCTCGGTCGGGACGTCCGTGCTGATACCGAATTGGAATCCGGTATATCCGGACGTTGACCTGAGCAAATGCCAGATACCGGTCGACGGCCTGAAGATCGCGATGTCAGCCTTGCCGTCGCCATCGTAATCGCCGGTAACGGGCTTGTCGCCGGGCGTTCCGAACGGGCCGATCAGGAATGAACCGTTGCTGCTGTTGATGATGTACCAAACGCCGGTTGACGGGCGAAATACCGCAAAGTCGGTCTTTCCGTCACTGTCAAAATCGCCCGGCGCCGGAACGTCCGTATCGATCCCCCAACGCGTCGCACGCTGGATGTTATCAACGCTGCTCTGCCACCACCAGTTACCGTCCGACGGACGGTAGATCGCTACATCCGACTTGCCGTCACCGTCAAAATCGCCGGTCACCGGTTTGTCACCCGCGAGGCCAAAGTACTTGTCGCTCGACTGTCCGTTGGCACTGCTCATCCGCAGCCACTGATTGGTCGACGGCCGGAATACAATGTAATCGGCCCGCCCGTCGCCGGTATAATCAGATGGTCTCGGAATGTCACCTGCGGCTCCCCAATGTGCAAACTTCTGCCCGCCGTCAAGTGTGCTGAGCGACCACCAATCCCCGCTCGACGGCCGAAAGATCGCCATATCTGTCTTTCCGTCGCCGTCATAATCCGCCGGCACCGGAACATCACCGGCGATGGCAAAGACCTGCTGAGTCAATCCGAAATCGCTGCTCCGGAGTACGTACCATTTATTTTCTGACGGCCTGAATACTGAAACGTCCGCCTTGCCGTCGCCGTCAAAGTCAAACGGCGTGACACGCGTGAAAAGTCCGGGAATTATCCGGGCGACACCTGCACGGGTCGTGTTTTCGACGCGTGAAAACTCGCCGCCGACCACAACACTGCCGTCCGGCTGTTCCGCAATAGCCCGTACCGGACCATTTGCCCCGTTCTGCATGAAAAGTTGGTCAAGCGTTCCGTTTGCACTGAGTCTGGTCAGATTGCTCCTCGAAACACCGCCAACCGAGGTGAAACTGCCGCCCACGATAATACTGCCGTCCGACTGGATGGAAAGTTCATTTAGCCGCAAGTCTGAACTGTTGCCATTGACGAATTCGGGCGGCGTAAAGGAAGTGTCGGCAGTGCCGTCACTATTGCGTCGCATGATCGACGACGCACCGCCCGCACCGTTAAGACAGATGATCTTGCCGCCTGAGATCAGGTAAACTTTGCCGATAGTCGAGACAGACCCGGCGTTGAATACCTGATCGATCGGGCCATTGCTGTTGAGCCGAACCAGATTGGACCGGTTAAACCCGTCGACACCGGCAAACGAACCACCGACGACATACTTTCCATCAGGAGTTTGGGCCGCCGAGTAAACCGCTCCACTTGAGATCACCGCGGTAAACGATGTATCCAAAGTGCCATCGACGTTGAGCCTCGCAACACGTTCGCGGGTAACGCCATTGACGGTCGTAAAACCGCCGGTTATAAGTATCTTTGAATCGCTCTGAACCAATATGCTGTAAACCGAGCCCACCGTCGGAGAAAATCCGGTGTCAAGCGTACCGTTCGAATTTAGTCTGATCAACCCTGATCGAGGCGAACCGTTGTATGATGTAAACGTTCCGGCCGCCAATATCTTACCGTCGCTCTGAACGGCGAACGTGCTTGGCACCACGTCGAACCCCGTTCCCGGATCGAATGTCAGGTCCGTCGTTCCGTCAGCATTGATCCGTGCGAACGAGGGCCTCGCAGTTCCATTCATCGATGTAAAGCTGCCGGCAACCACAAACTGACCGCTTGGCTGACGAACGATCGCCGAGACCGTACCGAAAATACCTACGTTTGGGTTGAACGATGGGTCGACATTCCCGGCCGAGTTGAGCCTGAAAAAGCGATCCCCTTGGGTGCTGGATGCCCCGAAGAATATGATCCGGTCAAGCGGGTCAAGCGTCCACTTGCGGTACACCGAACTGACAGCCGCCGGGTGAGTGAATGTTCCATCCAAGGTCCCATCGGCAGTAAATCGCATCAGCTGGCCTGCGGTCGTGACGAGGATCTTACCGCCGGTTACCACCGCGACCTGGGTAACCGATCCTGGCAGTGTCGGCGGGTTAAAACTCATATCAACATTGCCGGCAGGCAATATTCGAGCGAGATCCTTCTTGCCGACCCCATTTACCGCGTCAAATCGTCCGCCGACGAGCAACGCCCCGTCCGTCTGCAGAAATATTGACGCAACGTCGAGTAATGTCCCTAAACCGGTGCCTGTGATCGAAGGTGCTTCAAATGTACTATCCGCCGAGCCATCCGTGTTGAGCCTTCGTACGTAGGTCGAGGAACTGAACGCGGAGTATGACGTTACCGCCCAGTAGATCTTGCCGGAAATATCCGGCGCAACCGAGCGCAGATATCCGTAAATGGTTCGCCCGCCATCATAACCCGCCGGTGTAAACGCAGGATCGGCGTTGCCATCAGTATTGAGCCTGACCAGATACCCCGCGTGAAATCCGTTCCCATACCCGCCGGCGGACGAAACCAGGATCTTGCCATCTGATTGGATCGCGAAAAATTCCGACGACGAGTAGGCGAATCCGCCAACGTTAAAGACACTGTTGAACGACGGATCGTTACTGCCGTCCGGATTGAGCCGCACTACCTTCGACTGATAACTCATCGATACCCCGGCGACGATCAATTTTCCGTCCGGCTGCAGGCCGACGTTAGTGATACTGCTCAATAGACAACCGCAGTAATTGAATGAAGTATCGGCGCTCCCGTCAACGTTTAAACGAGCGATCTGACCGCTGGCTTGAGAGTCGACCGCGAAGTTTGTCCCCCAAATGACGATTCGTCCGTCAGTTTGGGCCAGCGATCCCGTAGGATTTTGAGACGTCAGTGTCTTGGAGGGCACCGGAACGAATCCCGTATCGACCTGCCCGGTGGCCAGTGCGGTCGAGGCGAGCGATATGATCGCAAACAACATCAGTGCAATTTTCGCTTTAACTCTTTGGTTCGTCATAGTTCCTCCCGTGACAGCAACTGCGAGCGTGTCGTATAGGTCTATTATAGACCACTTTTGCCGTCATCCGAACGCCAATTAGCTCACGAATACGGTTTTTGTTGATAGGTTGGCACGCCCATTCATACTACCGAGGACCACCGGTATATGGCTCATTGACCCGATTCGGCGAACATTCTCCGGCGCGATGCGGTTTAGCCGATCAATAGTCTTGCTATCTAGGTTATTGTTGTATAAATTACAGATTACACACAACTGATATCTTCTGGTTGTTGTTGAGGGTTTGCTGTCTTCGCCACAGCCTTGACGATCGCAGGGCGGCCCAAAAATTCCGCACTTTTACTACGAAAGGAGAACTTGCCGAAAATGAAAGCATTTACAACTGATAACATCAGGAATCTGGCTGTCATTGGACACGGCGACGCAGGTAAAACCCAGCTCGTCAGTTCGATGCTCCACGTCGCCGGTGCCGGCGGACGATGGGGTAAGGTCGACGAAGGCACCACCATTACCGACTATGACGAAGATTCCATAGAACGCAAAATATCTCTTAACAACAATTTCGCCCACGCTGAATACCAAGACACAAAAATAAATCTGATCGACACGCCGGGTTACGCCGCCTTTGTCTCGCACGCCCGTCCGGCGTTGCGCGTTGCCGACTGTGCACTGGTCGTCGTCGATGGCGTCCACGGCATTGAGGTACAGACCGAAAAGACGTGGAACTACGCCAACGAATTCATGCTTCCGCGCTTCATGGTGATCAACAAGATCGATAAAGAAAATGCCGATTTTGACCATGCGATCGAAACCGCGACGGACTCATTTGCACGTTCGATAGTGCCTTTCACTCTGCCCATCGGCAGCCAGGCTAATTTCAAAGGGGTCATCGACGTCGTTCACCAAAAAGCATACGAGTTCGACGCCGACGGTAAGGCCAAGGGCATAGCGATCCCGGGTGAGATGACCGGAGTGCTCAATTCGACCCGCGAACGCCTGATCGAGATCGTCGCCGAATCGGACGACACATTGATGGAGAAGTATTTTGAAACGGGCACGCTGCCTGAGGAGGACATCGTCCCGAATCTTGCGAAGGCGATCGCCGCCAGCAAACTTTGTCCTGTTTACGCCGTTTCTTCGCTCAACCTGATCGGCATTCAGATCCTTTTGGACCATTTGGTCGAATTTGCTCCAAATCCAGCCACCCACGAAGCGGAATATGGCTTCAAGGATTACGACATGACCGGCGATCGTGTATCGCGAAAATACAGCAATGACGAGCCTTTTTCGGCTTATGTCTTCCGCACGATAGCTGATCCTTTTGCGGGACGGATAACGGTGATGAAGGTCGTCAGCGGCAAGATCGCGACCGACGCGGTCGTTTACAATTCGACGCACGACGCGGTCGAGCGCCTCGGAGCTCTGCACGTCATCGCCGGCAAAAATCTCGAGAAGGTAAATGAGGCCGCCACGGGCGATATCATCGCGGTCGTCAAGTTGAAAGAGACCCAGACGGGCGACACCCTATGCGACAAGGCCCATCCGATCGTATATCCGCCGGTCGAATACCCCGAAGCCGCTATTGCGTTTGCTATCGAGCCGAAATCGCGTGCGGATGAAGATAAGATCTCGACCGCTCTTCACAAGATCCTTGAGGAGGATCCGAGCCTTCATTTTGACCGCGACCCGCAGACCAAGGAATTCATTCTATCCGGCTCAGGTCAGCTGCATATCGAGACCGTCGTCAAAAAGCTGGAACAGCGCTACCACGTCGAGGTGACATTACATCCGCCCAAGGTTCCTTACAAGGAAACGATCACCCAATCGGTCGAGGTTCAGGGCCGCCACAAGAAGCAGTCGGGCGGACGCGGACAGTTCGGCGACTGCAAGTGCATCTTTGAACCGCTCGAACGCGGCGGAGGATTCGAGTGGGTCGATAAGATCTTTGGCGGAGCAGTTCCGCAAAATTTCCGCCCGGCAATTGAAAAGGGTATTATCGAGGCCGCTGCCTCCGGAGCGATCGCCGGTTATCCGCTGGTCGATTTCAAGGTGACGCTCATCGACGGCAGTTATCACGCGGTCGATTCCGACGAACACTCGTTCCGGGCCGCCGGCCGCAAGGCATTTCGAAATGCCATCGACCGGGCTAAACCGACATTGCTTGAGCCGATAATGGACGTCGAGGTCTTTACGCCCCAGGAGGTGTCAGGCGATATCATGGGTGACCTCAACAGCCGGCGTGGCCGTGTCGCCGGCATGGAGATGCGCGGTAAACAGCAGGTGATCAAGGCCAAAGTGCCGCTTTCGGAAATGCTCGATTACCAATCAAAGCTCAATTCCGTCACCCAGGCACGCGGATCCTATCATATGCAGTTCTCGCACTACGACCCGCTGCCGGGCAACCTGGCTCAAAAGGTCATTGACGAGGCGGTCGCATCAGGCCGTGTTAGGCCGCATGACGACGACGAATAACAGCGTCGCAGTAACATCGAGCCTCTATTCCGTTTATGCACCGGAATAGGGGCTCGGTCTTCGGCAACGCCCGCGGCCCGAAACCGGACAGCCATTTCACACGTATATAATCAATTCACAGCGTTAGAAATTCATCCCAAGGAGTAAATATGAAGCGATATCTTTTTTCGTTGATCTCGATCTGCACACTGGCACTTGCAGCGGCGGCGATCGCCGGTGCGCAGGTCCGTCCGCCGACACCTCGCGGGAGTCAAAAAGCGGCTGTAACCCAAACCCTCGGCACGACCGAGGTCTCGGTGACGTATAGCCGCCCGGCGATCTTTGGCCGAAAGGTTTTCGGCGATTGGCCAAAGCCCACCTCCGGCGAAGCCACGCTCGACAATGGCAACGATCGCCCAAAGGACGCCCCGCTCGTCCCTTGGGGGCATGTCTGGCGAACCGGGGCAAATGAGGCAACGCTCTTCTCCGTTAATGACGATGTACTCATCAACGGCCAACCGCTTGCGGCCGGTAAATACAGCCTCCATACCATCCCCGGCAAGGATGGCGAGTGGACAATTATCTTTAACAAGGACGACGGTCAGTGGGGAAGCTTTTCGTACGACTCGAAAAAGGACGTTCTTCGCGTCAAGGCAAAGGCTGAATGGCTCGCTGCCGGCACGGAATTGTTAACGTTTGACATCGAGCCCGACGTTCCGGCCAAACTTGGTGATGTCGCCTCGAAGGGCACAGTTGTTTTGCGTTGGGAAAAGCTGCGTTTGCCCTTTACGGTCGAGGTTAAGGATATGGTCGGCTCGACCATGACTCGTCTTGCGGCTTACGTTGCCGCTGCCAAAGCCGATGACCCCGGCCCTCGCATCAGTGCCGGCAACTACGCTAAGGCGAACAAACGGACCGAACAGGCTAATGCGTGGTTTGAGGAGGCACTGAGGTTGAATGACGCGATGATCGCTACCAAGGAGACATTTCAGAACCTGCAGCGAAAAGCGACCATTCTGCTGAATCTCGGACGTAATTCCGACGCTCTCGCAGCCGCGGAACGTGCGGTCGTTGTCGGCAAGGCTGACTCTAATATCAAACCGGCGGATATCGCCGCACTTGAAAAACGCATCGCCGATATCAAAGCCGGTAAACAATGATCTCCCGTTCAAGATCAGGCAGTTCAAAGAAAAGGCACCGCAGTCACGATCGTGAATGCGGTGCTTTTTTCTATCGCTTAGACCGGATCAGGCTGCCTTTTTATGACACATTGTACACTGATTTGTCGTCGGGCCTTTTGTTGTGGGCACGGTCTTCTTGACCTCTGTATGGCACCCCGCGCAAGTGCGGTGAAATGCCTGCTGGTTGTTGAGCGTGATCACCGCAGCGCTGCCTTCGTGCTTGACCTCAGGGATCGCGTCGAGGAGTTTCGGCTTTTCACCGGTGCGAGCGTGGCAGTCACGGCATGCGTTGGCTCCGGCTCCGGCCGGATCCTTTGCATATAACTCGGCCGTGAGCGTAGTAGTACGGTCAGCCGGCCAGGCTGTCTTAAGCGGCGGAAATTTTGCGATATCGGCCGCCGGACGCGCCGTATGGTGACACGCGATACAGGCAATGGCTCCGCTCTGATCGATAGTGTAGGTGCCGCCATTGTGCTTTTTGTGGTCAAATGCTACTTGGCCTATCTTAGCGTCTTTGGCCAATGTGATTACGTCAGGTGTCGTTTGCGGGGCCTTTTGAGCACTGCTACGTGACCCGGCAAAGTCACTTGCAATAAACACAAAACCTACCGCCAAGACCGCTGCGATGATCATCAAGATCGAATTCTTCTTCATCACCAATTCCTCCCGCATGATATTAAAATGAAATTACACTTGGATATTCGCGCCGCTTCACCTGTTATTGGATCTTCAATCCCATAATACACCCGTCTGGTTGGATGTCGAAATACACTGGCCTGTTCACCCGATTCTTTTATTCGGCGAGAATTCGTTGAAATTGTTGACAAGCTCTAAAGGCATGCCGACGGTCATTTGCTCCAGCGGTCCCAAACCGCCTTTGCGGTACGGGCAATGACGGCCTCACGCGTTTTTTCGTCGGCCCGGGAATCCGAAACAAAGACAGCGACGGCCGCGTGTTTGCCGTTCGGAAACGTTATGATGCCGATGTCGTTGGTCGCCGCAGTGACGCCGTTTTCGGTCTGCGACGTGCCGGTCTTGTGGGCAACATACGTCCCGGGCGGCAAGAGCCCTTTTAGACGCTTTGGCCCTGTTTCCGTTTCGGCAAGAAACTTTAGAAGCAATTCGCGATTATCCGGCGATATCCCGTTACCTTCATGCAGGCTGCGCAGCAACTCAATTGCTGCGTTTGGCGTGGCAAAGTTGGCAAATTGGGCCTGACGATCGCTGCCAAGCTCCTTTTCGGTACTGACGACCGCCAGATCCCTGATCCCAATTGCAGACAAAAATATTTGAACTTCGGCCGGGCCGCCGATGATCCGAAGTAATACGTCGCTGGCTGTCCCGTCGCTTTCAGACACGGCGAAACGGATCAGCTCCGCGACGGTCATTGAACCGCCAGAGCGAAACCTGTCGCGCATCGGCGAACGCTGTGCAGGGCCCACCATATCCTCAACGGAAAATCCGATCTGTTCGTCGAGAGCGAATTTCTCGGCATCCACTGCAGTCAGAACGGTCAATGCGATCGGCAGCTTATACACGCTCTGCATCGGAAACCGCTGATCGGCGTTGATCGACGCACTTTCGCCCGTTTCGAGCCCCAATACGGCGACACCGACCTTACCCTTAGCGTCGGCCGCGATCGCTTCTAACTGCTTTTGCAAGTCCGCATCCGGCTTCAAGGGCAGATCGGACAATTTCTTGGTAGGTGTCGTCACCTCAGGCGGCGGTGTCGGAAACCCGGCGGCCAGTTTCTCGACACGCTCACACGACGCGAACGATATGCAAAGTGCTGCAAACAGGACGATCAAACTCTTTTTCGTAAACGTACGCCGCATCAGAGGAGTATTCCTTTGACCCCGCAGGGGATCGAATAGACACTTTCATTGGTAGCGACGACCATTTCGCCCTTTCGGGTGAAACAAAGGCCGACCACATTGTTGCCGGCAACAAAATGTTCCGCGTCAGTGCCGCCCTGCGCAATTTTTGCGATCCCGTGGCGGCCGCGATAACAACCGGCGACATAGAGGTCACCGCCATTGTCGAAAGCCAGCCCCTGAGGACGCCCAAGCCCTCTGAAATACCACCGGACAGTGCCGTCGCGATCGACCACATGCACGGCGTCAAAGCTCGCGAGGCCCGGTGCCGTGACATACAGACGCCCATCCGGGCCAAAGGCCAGATGGTAAGCCGCCACCGACGGGTCTAGCACGGCAAAGATCTCGGGTTCACCCAGATCACTGATTCGCCGGATATTACCGGAACGGTCACCCACGTACATCCGATCGTCCTCGTCGAACGCGATCCCCGTGGCGACGCCCAATCCCGAAGCGAATACCTCGCTGCCGTCGCGATCGGCCAGGTAAACCTCGCCTTGGGCACGATTGGTTACGAACATTCGGCCTTTTTTGTCGAACGCGATCCCGGTCGGATTAAGAATAGGATCAGGCATATCTTCGAGAAACCCGTCCGGTTCGAGTCGAAAAAGTGTTTCACTAAGCTGCTGGCCGCGCGAACCCGAACGTGTGAGGATGACTGCCTCATCGAGCGGATCGATCGCCGGATTGGCGACAATGTGCATTCCGTCAGCCAACTTCTTTCCCACGATCAGCGGAAACGGCTCGCTTTGGCGCCCCTCGCTTTCAAGATGAATGTGGGTGTGCGGGGACTCGACACCCTCGGGGACGATCGCCAAAACCCTGGACGACGACGCAGCGGTGAGGCGGCATCTTTCGCCGCCGATATATACGCCGCCGCCGTTTCGAAGGTCCGCGTTGAAACCGTCGGTCTCGACTGCTATCTCGCCGCCCGGTATAGCGTACTTTGGCTCGACTGATCTGATCTTTCCGGCTTGTTCCATGATTGTTCCCTGATTTTACGCTGACCGTCAACACGTGTCGAATTAGGGCCCGCTTCATCTGAAACAAAAAAGTACGGCAACCCCGAGAGGATCGCCGCACTTCCAGCTAATGAAATTCGCAAAGAACTTACTATCGCTCTTCGATCGGTACGTATTTAAGGTCTCTCGCTCCGATATACTCGGCTCTCGGACGGATCAGCTTGTTGTTTGCGTATTGCTCCAAAATATGGCCGGTCCAACCCGAAATGCGGCTCACGGCAAAGATAGGCGTGTACATATCGAGAGCGATCCCCATCAGGTAATACGTCGAGGCCGAATAAAAATCGACATTCGGGTGCATTCCCTTTTTCTCGAGCATGAGCTGTTCGATCCTCTGCGACATGTTGAACCACTTCATTTCGCCTTTCTTCTCGCCCATGTGCCGTGAATACTTCCGAAGCCATGTCGCACGCGGGTCTTCGGTCTTGTAAACGGCGTGGCCAATGCCCATGATCTTGCGCTTTTCCTCCAAGGCCTTATCCAGCCATGAGTCCACTGCCTCAAGACTGCCGATCTCGAGGAGCATCTTCATGACATTTGTATTCGCACCGCCGTGCAGTGGCCCGGCTAACGCCGCGATCCCGGCCGTCACCGCTCCATACATTCCGGCCAACGTGCCCGAAACAACGCGGGTCGTAAATGTCGAAGCATTCAACTCGTGATCAGCGTGCAGGATCAGACATACGTCAAACATCCTTTCTTCGTCGGCGTCACCGCGTTCGCCGCGGGTCATGTACAGGTAGTTTGCGGCAATGCTCAAATTGTGATCCGGAGCAACCGGCTCTTTGCCGTTGCGTATCCGATCCCATGCGGCAGCGATCGTGCCGATCTGGCCGGTGAGCTTTGCGGCCGCTTTGGTCGCCCGCTCGCGGTCGGTGCCGTGACCGTCCTTGTCGTAAAAATCGAGCGACGAAACTGCGGTCCGAAGCACGTCCATCGGATCGGCATCCTTCGGAAACTGTTTCATCAACGCGATCACTTCGGCGGGAGCCTCGTAATTGGCACGAAGTTCAGCTTTCAATTCATCAAGCTCAGCCTGATTTGGAAGTCGTCCATGCCACAAAAGGTAAACGACCTCTTCGAACGTCGAGTGTTCGGCGAGATCGTGAATGTCATAACCCTGATAAATAAGAATTCCCTGCTCGCCGTTTACATCGCCGATGGCACTCTGTGCTGCCACCACTCCGCGAAGGCCTGCAGATGCTGAAGATTCGGTTGCTGTACTCATTTTATTATCGACTCTCTATTAAAATTTGCCGTTTTATACAATCAAATATTTTATAAGACGTTGCCTCACGATACAAGTTTGCCCGAAGTGTGGATGGCAAAATCATTCGACTACGATGTCTGAAATTCGACGTCTTGCCTTCAACGGATTCACGTCATAAACGCAAGCGCCGGCCGGACCGCCGATTGCGAGGTATCGATCTGCGGGTTGTAGCGGTGTGAACTCAGAACGGGGCCGAATTGGCCTGAAGAACGGGCAGGCAAAAAATTATCCACGAACCGAAGCAAGCCCCCAAAGGAGAACCAAACAAAGCTTGCCCCGAATTCGTGGATAAATCCTTACAGCTATAGAGATGCTGTCTGTGCGGCGGCAGGTTTGCCGCCGGCGACAAATTTATTTATCTGATCTGCGTTTCGTACGCGGTCTTGATCCGCAGTTGTTGGTTACGGTTGAGCCGAATGTGCTTTCCGCGTTCAATAACGACCGCACCGACGCCGAATGCAGCTCCGAGCCCAGCTCCAACTGCGGCCCCGACCGGCCCTCCGACCACGGCTCCTGCGACCAGTCCGACACCCGTCGCTCCGCCGATCTTGATGCCGTCGCTCTTGTATGAGCTCTTGCCAACGGCCGTACCCTCGGTATTTACGATCTTGATATTGTCACCCTTGATCGGCATTACTTCGGTAAGGATCGCATTAAAGTTGCTCCAGCGGTTGTCATTGAGCAAAATGCGGTCGAATGACAACTGCAGCTCGGAGCGGCGTTTGATCCTGCCCGGCGATTTTATCCTTGATACGCGGCCCTCGATCGTCGCGCCGGCGATCTCCGACGGCGAGACCACCTTTGCCGTAAATCGCTCGCCTTCGCGGCTCTTGTCCGTACTCAGATCTTCCTGCAATTCCAGCATGAGTTCGGTATCGCGAGGAATGACAATGATCGCCCCGTTCTGCGTTTGGACCGTATTCGCCGGGGTTTCGCTGACGGCATAGTTAGTCTCCGTACCAGTCACCGGCGTGACCGCGACATTGGTCTCCGGGATCAAATTGTTGTTCTGAGAGCCGGTCGGGACGATCCCGCGCTTCTTGATATCGCTCGGCAAAGCCGATTCGAACGAGCGCTTTTCAAATCCTGTGTTGTATCCGGCCTCAAAACCCTGCTGGTATCCGTCACGATAGTCCTCGATCGTTCCATAATCACGATTGAACGCACGATCCGCCTTGGTGTAATCGGCGTGGCGTGAATAGTTTTTGGCGAGGCTGTCGATCGTATCGCGGTAACCGGCCATGTAGCCATCGGAATATCCCGTCCGATATCCACGCTGCAGAGCGATGTTCAGATCCTTTGTCTGAGCGTTGGTAGTGCTGATCAGGGCCATTGGCACTAAGACATTGCTTAAGGTAAGACCCAAAAACACCACGAGAATACTCTTTGCGATTTTCATAAAATCTCCTTTGGTTTATATGTGGTAAGAACGTGAACCGATGTTACTAGAGTAAGTTATACATCAATACCTGAATTAACACAAGAGATTTTTTGCATAAATTATTCGCGGTTTTCCACAGGTGGAATTAAATGACCGCATAAGTCTTTATGCAATAGACAAAGCAAGATCTATTGAATTCGACGCAAAAAAAGGCGGCAGGGATGCGATCCTGCCGCCAAGTCGTTTTATGTCTGAACCAGCTAAAAGCTCTTACGGAATAGGTACGAGGCTCTTATGAAAAATGTTCTGCTGTTCCGCTCGAATCCGGGCTCGAACTGTCCGGTGAACGGACTGTACCCCTTATAGTTGAAATTGTCGTTGTATCCGACATAGAAAGCGGTCCCCGGATTTGGGTTCCACCCAAAGAGCAATTGTCCGCTGGCGTTGGAGTTAAGTGTGTCATAGTCCCAACGGGCCCTCACGTAAATGAACCTTGTGAATTGATATGTGGACCTAACGGTAAATATGTCAGTGTCGTAGGCTGTCTTTTTGTTATCGTTCCGGGTCAAACGGCTCTTTGTATAGTCCATCGATATCCGCAACGGATCGGTGGGCTTGTATTCGAACCCGAGATTTAGATCAAACTGCCAGCCGCTGCCCGGATCGAGTTGCGGCGGCTCGGCAAAGTTCGGGTACGGATTATTGACCGGATCGGCTTGATATGCGTACAGACCGGCAATATAGCTCTGATATTGAGGGCTGTTAAGATAGGTCGCAAACGCCGGGCTGGCACGCGGATATCGCGGACCCGCTCCAAAATCGTAATCGAACGAATTAAAGATCGAACCGACAAAACCATAGACCGAAAGCTGTTTATTGACCGTTTTGTTCGCGTTTACGCTGATATACGGCTGGGTCGCGGATCTCGTCGGAGCCCCGAAGAACGCGCCGGGCCGGTTGGCGGCCGGGTTGCGGTTCGGCCCGAATTCGTGTTCATAGATCTTCTCAAACTGAACACCGAACTCGGTGTAAATGAACATATTGCCCTGAAGGTTCAGATTCAGATTGCTCCCGACCAGACCATTCTGCGTACGGCCTTTCCAGTCCATTCCGAACCGGGCGAATTGATTCCAGCTAGTGCGGATGATCGCCGCCTTCGGGTTGGATTTCGTACTTAATCGGTTAGCGAAAAAGAACGTGTTCGAATCGGTCCGCCGGGTAAATCCGGCGTCCGCTCGATAGTCGCCCGTTCGTCCGGTCGCCTCCATGAACCAACCATGGCGGTCGGTCGTGTAATCGATATTGAACGAATAGCCAAAGCCGTTTCCGGTGCGGTACTTCGACCGATCCAGATTAGGGTCGTAGAAGAACTTACGCGAGTGCGTGCCCAGCACCTGGAAATTCATAACGGTTTTCGGGTTCAGCTTGATCTTGCCGTCGAATCCGCCCGTGAAATTGCGATTTTTGGGAAATATCCTGGACGTCGCCGAAAAGCCGATATTGTTTTCTTTGCCGAAGTCTCGTTTCAGTCGCAACACACCGAAAAATGCGTTCTTATCGACAAACTCTTCGATGCCGCAGCGGCGCTTGTTGTTCGGCGGATCGAACTCTCTCGCTCGCTGACAGTTCAGCAGTTCGCCGCGTTCGTCGTCCGAATAATTGCCCGGAGCGTTGTCCGACGCGACCAGAAATCCAAATGAGGTCGGCCCGATCTTGCCGGTCAGCTTCGCTGCCAGATCCGGATCGACAATTGTACGCGAATAAAATGGCTGCAGCGGCGAACTAAAAATGTCCTTGCCCTCAAGAAAGAACGGTCTTTTTTCCTCAAAGTAGATCGGGAATCGCTGATTGGCCGAGACCACCGGGGCGTCCGCCTCGATCTCCGCGAAATCCGGATTGACCGCCGCGTCGAGGGTTACGTTCGGCGAGAGAGTATATTTCAAATTGACGCTTAGGTCGGGCTTGGCCGGATCGTTGACGAAACGGCCGGGATCGCGAACGCCGATCGGATTGAATATCGGGTCATACGGCCCCAGTGCCGAAAATCCGGCGTTGTTGACCGTTCTTTTTCGATTGCCGGTCTGCGAGAGTGTCACGCTGGGCACCACCTCAAGCGTGCGTTCGTACTTGATCTCGTCGAGGCCGGTGATCTTTCCGTGCTTGATCAAAAAGCCTGAGACGTTGCGGTCGTCCGGCAGCCACTGGTCGAACTCGTCGTTGAGACGATCGATATTCCGGGCCGCGTTGAATCCCCACATTTTGCCCTTTCCGGCGGAATAACGCAGAGACTTAAAGGGTATCTTGACCTCGACCGACCAGCCCCAATCGAGGATGACGCCCTTCGATTCCATCACGATATCGACCGTAAAGTCGGCTCCGGAATCTTCGGTGAAGATGCCGTCCTGCTGGATCCCAAGCGGGTTGAAACCGAGAACATAGGCACGACGCTGATCGTTGTAAGTGTCTAGCCACATTCTGACATTGTCCTCGCCGAATACAGCGTCGCGCTTGGCCAGTGTCGCGCGGACCTTGTCCGGTTCATCCCAGCACTTGAACGCGACGTACAGGTTCTTGTCGTCATACATCATCAATACCTCTGTCGGTTTTGACGGTGCAGTGTTGTCGCCGGGATTGGTCTGATAAAAATCTTTGAATACGGCGGCCTGCTTCCACGCCGCCTCTTCGACCTTGCCGTCCACGGTGATCCCTTCGGCAAGTTTGGGGATCACGATCGGCCTTGTTTTTTCGGCCGGCACATCAACGTTGCCGACACGTTTTGTCGCCGGATCCGCAGTCGATGCGGTTCCCGACGATGACGATGCCGCCGATGCAGCCTGTCCGAAAGAAAACTGCGAGAAGATAAATATTGATAGAATTACTGCGAAATAACTCATTGCTTTTTGAGGGTATCAATGCTCCGCGGCAAAGGCGGAAATAAAATGTCGGACACTGACTAGAACGAACGTTTGGTCAGAAAGTTTCAAAAAAAGTATCGGGCCGTTTCAGCGACCCGATCTTGGCCTATTTCGTCGCAAACAATTCGCTTGAGTTCCTCAGAACGATCGTACCGTCTGTCGCCAGCGTATAGATCGAACCGCCGTTGCCGACACGCAGCCGCCGTGTGTTCTCATTGCTGCTGAGCGTTTCGGCGACGAGTCCCTCGACCTTGATATCCGGTGATGTCGCGTTGACCTCAGCGTTCGATGCATCCGGCAGCGTGACAACGATATTGGCCGAACGGCCGCGGGCGTTCAATTTATCGAATGAACCTTCGAGGTTCAGATCGCCGTCCTGTGTATCCGCTGTGAGCTCGCCCTTGAATCCGATGACGCGGACCCTTCCGTTCGTGTTGGCGAATGAAAGCTTGCCCTCGACGTCGCGTACATTTATCGACTGTTCGTCACCCTTGAGATCGACTTCGCCAGTGATGCCCTCAAGCCGGATCTCGCCGTCGGTCGCTACTTTGATCTTTGATCTTTTCGGGACAAATATTTCGATCCGCGAACGCGTCATCCCGCCCTCGAACGGCCAGCGCTCGTCGCCCGTGCCGTTAGGGTCCCGAACGGTTAACTCTAAACCCGAATCGTCGTGTTTTTCGTTGATATCGAGCGGCTTTCGATTACGGATACTTGAGAGCTGCGACACCGAGTATTTGATCTCATCGCGATCCCATCCGGTGATTTTGACCGACGTGCCGCGGGCATCGACTACGACCTTTGGCGTCCCCTTGACCTTAAAAGAATCGCCCTTTTTCTCAATGCGCGGCATGGCAGGCGTAAATGCTACTTCTGACAGTCCCGCCAGTACGGCACCGGCCTTGTCAAGATTTTCGCGGAGAGCGGCCTGAACTTCCTTCGACTTCATAACCTCAGCCGCCTGTTTCATCGAATCGGCGGCGGCCCTTTCGATCTCGGGCCGGATCCTTTCGATCTCGGCCCGTGCTGCTTCGACCTGCGCTTTCGAGATCTTAGCCGAATCCTTCATTGCCTTTGCGATGTCCTTATTTATCTTTGCCGTCTTGACGGCGGGCATCGAGACCGAGCTTTCGGCCTCAACATCCCAATCCTCGTCGTCCTTTTCCTTTTGCGGCAGCATGTTGGTCGCGGGGCTCGGGGTCCTGCCGTCGTTCTGACGCGAGACCTTGAGGTCGCCGTTCACGCTCTCCATCTTGACTTTGACATCACCGCTGCCGATCCGGCCATAGAGGTCACGGCCGACATACTTGCCTTTCTGTACCGGCAGTCCGAAATCATTCGATATATTGCCGTTGAGTGATTCGGCTCGGATCGTCGCACTCGCGTCTGACGGGATAGTGAGATTCACTCGCCCGTTTACGGTTTCGAGCGAGATCCGGCTGCCGGCGTCGAGAGTAGAAAAATCGGCATCGACCTCGCCGTTAACGGTCGACAACTCGGCATTGCCGCGGAGGTTGACCGCCTTGACCGTTCCATTTACGGCTGAGACCCTGGTCACGTTATTGAAATTAGAAACCGTCGCCGAACCATTTACAGTCTCGATCTCGCTGAGTACGGCGCCTCGCGGTATCATCAACTGGTAATCCACCACGAGCTTTTCGCCATTTTTCCAGCGGCCGCCTGACCTTTGCTTCCAGCTATCGTAATTGGTTTCGATCGTGATCGAATCCGGCTTTGAATCGACCTTGATCTCGACATCCGCGAGCCTTTCTTTTGAATCGGCCGTCTTCACGGCGACGAGTTTTACCTCGTTGCGGTCCCACGCCTCCGCGACGATCGAACCGTTGATGTTTGAAACGCTGACGCGTCCGCCCGCCGACAGCGGATACGTCTGCTCAAACCGCTCGGTCTCATCCTGCTTTGCCGCGATCGCCGCCGGCTCGCTCACGACTTCCGGTTGGACCGGGATCGGGGCTGAGCCGTTGTTTGCCGAAAAGAGTAATCCTGAAAATACGATAGTAAAAATCCAACTCATAATTGCGTCTCCTTGCCAGATCAGATCTGCTTTCTGGACATAAAACACCGCTGCGACGAACTTTGTGACAAATTTTTCGTTAGAAATTACGGCTTTGTTAACACTTGGGTAAACACCGTGGGCGATGCCATTAACAATTTACTTTGTACTTGTTATTTGCTAGCGTTATATGTTTAAGGGGCAATAGACCCGTCGGTCGGCTATGGATCTGAAGCGAACAAAATTGAATATTCTCCG
>JAIBCA010000168.1 GCA_019694345.1 Pyrinomonadaceae bacterium
CGGGATCAAGAGCGGCGATCGCGTGATCCTGTTTTCGAACAATATGCCCGAGTGGGGAATGACCTACTTCGGGATCCTCAAGTCCGGTGCGACGGCGATCCCGATCGATCCGGCAAGTTCCGTGACGGAGATCATCGCCTTTGCTAAAGCTGGTGAAGCGTCGGCGATCGTGGTATCGCCCAAGCTCGCCCGTGAAAACCCCGAGATCGCCGATAGGCTTAAAGAGGCCGGTCTAGAGGTCGCCGTCTGGACTTTCGATGAGGTATTCGAGATCCAGTCCGAGATCGAGGAGGCAAAACGGAACGCACTATTGCCGGCTAAGATTCACTCCGGGGCCGTTGCATCGCTCATCTTTACCTCGGGCACGACCGGTACGCCCAAGGCAGTGATGCTCTCGCACAAGAACTTTGTCAACATGATCTCGATGCTTTCGAGTGTGCTCGATATGGACATCACCGACGGAGTATTGTCGGTGCTGCCGATGCATCATACATTCGAATTTTCGGCCGGATTTCTAACGCCTTTTTCGAACGGGACGCAGATCACATACCTAAATGAACTGACCGCAGAGGACCTGTCGCATACGATCGAGAACGGCCACGTCACGGGCATGGTCGGCGTACCGGCGCTCTGGGAAATGCTGCACCGCCGAATTAAAACGCGACTTCGTGAGCGCGGTGATTGGATCGCGGACCTGGCGGACAATGTTATCGAGTTCAACGCATGGATCCGCGATAATACGCCCTTCAATCTCGGACCGATCGTCTTTTTGCCGATCCATCAGGGAATGGGCGGAAAGATGCGGTATTTGATCTCAGGCGGCTCGGCTCTCAGCGAAAAGGTGCAAAAGGACCTGCATGGCCTTGGTTTTACAGTGCTTGAGGGCTACGGTCTGACAGAATCGTCGCCGGTGCTGACGGTGGCCCGACCGGGCAACAAACTGCTTCGCGGCAGCGTCGGCAAGCCGCTGCCGGGCGTTGAGGTGAAGATCGACTCGCCCGACGAGAACGGTGTCGGCGAAGTGCTGGCCCGCGGCCAGAATGTCATGCTCGGTTACTACAACAATGAGAAGGCGACCGAAGCGGTATTGCAGGATCGCTGGCTCAAAACCGGGGATCTTGGAAAACTCGATGAGGACGGGAATCTGTACATCGTCGGACGTTCGAAGGACGTGATCATCGACTCTAATGGCAAGAATATTTACCCCGACGAGATCGAAGATCTGTATAGCAAATCAAGCTTTATTAAAGAAATGAGCGTGGTCGGGCTGCAGGACGACGACGGCGGCGAAAAGATCGCGGCTCTGGTCGTACCGGATTACGAGTTTGACATCGCTCTCACACGGTCCGAGGCAAACAAAAAGGTAGAAGAACATTTCCGTGAGGTCTCGGCCGGGCTGCCGTTCTTCAAGCGTGTCAAAGTGCTTCACATCACGCCGTTCGAATTGCCGAGGACGGCAACGCGAAAGGTGAAACGTCCGGAAGTGGTCGAAATGCTCCAGACGCTCGAGGATCGGGCAAAGTCGAAGACCAAGACCGTCGTTGATGCGAAAGGGGACGATAACGCGTTGTGGATACGAAAGATCGTCGCAAGCGTTTCAAACCGTCCCTTGTCGGATGTTGTTATGGAGGACAAACTCGCAGATCTCGGCTTTGATTCGCTGATGTTCGTCGAGCTACAGGCTGCCGTTGAGGATGCGGGGGGGCGTGTCGCATCGCCGGATACTCTGAGCGAGGTCCAGTCGGTGCGTGAGTTGTTGACTGCTGTCCAGCGTGTCGATAAATCCAAGAAAATGGCGGATGAACCGCGTGTCGAGGAAAAGAAGGACGAAGAGGAAATAGTCATTCCGTCGATCGTTCGCCGCGTCGGTAACGCTATCGTGGATTTTGCTCAGGATACCCTTTACGAGGGAGTGCTGAACACGCGGATCGAAGGCGAGGCGAATGTCCCGCAACATACAAACTTTATCGTCGCGCCAAACCATACGTCCCACATCGATACCGGCCTTGTAAAAAAGGCTCTCGGCAAGGACGTCGCGGAGCAAACGGTGGCGGTCGCAGCCGCCGATTATTGGTTCGACACAAAATACAAGCGAGCGTATATGAATAACTTCACGACGCTCGTTCCGATCGAGCGAACCGGTAGTCTCCGGCAGTCGCTTCGGCATGTTACGCAAATACTCAGCGAAGGCTATAACGCATTGATATTTCCCGAGGGCGGGCGGCAGGAAACAGGCCAGATCACTGAATTCAAACCGATCATCGGGTACCTCGCGCTTAATCAAAAGATCGGTATCCTGCCGATCTACATTTGGGGAACGTTTGACGCATTTCCGAAAGGAACGATCATCCCAAAGGGCAGCAGCATCGGAGCCAAGATCGGGGCGAAGGTCGGAAAATTCCTCGAATATGACGAACTCGCGAAAATGGTAGAGGGCATTCCAAACACCGAGGCGTATCGCCTCATCGCGGCCCGCGTCCAGCACGAGATCGAGAACATGCGCGACGGCAAGCGGGACAAATTTGATGTAGAGGCGATCAGAAAGGTCTGGAAAGCTGAACGCCGTAAATCACGCAAACAGGAACCGGTTATCGATAACTAGCCGATCGCGAGAATTGCCTCGCCGTTCCTCGAATGTATATATTCAGGCGGCAAAGCCCGCCCGGCAGAAAATATGAAAATTCTCAGGACAGCCGTTTTTGTCTTCGTTGTTTTTCTATCATCCATCACTGCGGCAGCGCAGTCTACGGCCAGCGGCCCGTCGTTCAGGGTCGATTTCGAGAAGTTCACTCTTCCCAACGGTTTGCAGGTCATTTTCCACATCGATCGCTCTGACCCGGTGGTAGCTGTTTCGCTTACTGCTCACGTCGGTTCGGCACGTGAAAAAGCCGGCAGGACCGGTTTTGCTCACCTCTTTGAGCACCTGCTTTTCCTCGAGTCCGAGAACCTAGGCAAAGGCGGCCTCGATAAGTTGACCGCCCGGATCGGCGGTTCCGGAGCCAATGGCTCGACCAACCGCGACCGCACCAATTATCTGCAGACAGTGCCCAAGGACGCGCTTGAAAAGATGCTCTGGGCCGAGGCCGACAAACTCGGATGGTTTATCAATACGGTGACCGACCCGGTCTTGGCAAAGGAAAAGCAGGTCGTAAAAAACGAAAAGCGGCAAGGCGTCGATAACAATCCATATGGCCACACCTCGTACGTTATTGATAAGGCATTGTTTCCGGCCGATCATCCATACAACTGGCAGGTCATCGGTTCGCTGGAAGATCTCGACAATGCCAAGCTTGAGGACGTAAAGGAATTTTTCCGTCGATGGTATGTGCCGAACAATGTCACTCTGACTGTGGCCGGCGATTTCGACACAGTGCAGGCCAAAAAATGGGTCGAGAAATACTTCAGTGAGATCAAGCGCGGCGAAGACATTGTCCCGCTCCAAAAGCGTCCCGGCTTGGTCAGAGAAACAGTAAAACTTTACCACGAGGACAATTTTGCGAACGTCCCCGAGCTGACCATGGCCTGGCCGACGGTCGAGGATTACAATCCGGATTCCTATGCTTTGGATGTACTGTCTTCTTACCTCTCCCGCGGCAAACGCGCACCCTTTTACAAGGTGATCGTTGAGGAGCGAAAACTGGCACCAAACGTTGGCATCTTTAATTCCGCCTCGGAACTCGCCGGTAACCTCGAGCTTTCTGTTCGAGCTTATCCCGATAAGGATCTCGACGAGGTCGCGGCGGCCGTGGACGAGGCCTTTGCAAGATTTGAACGCGACGGCATATCTGAAAGAGACCTCAGCCGTATCAAGGCTGGACAGGAAACCCAGTTTTACAATTCGTTGTCGAGCGTACTAGGCAAGGGCGTCCAATTGACGCAGTACAATATTTTTGCGGGCGACCC
>JAIBCA010000086.1 GCA_019694345.1 Pyrinomonadaceae bacterium
ATCCCGACTCGTCTGACCAATTCCTTAAATCGCGGGTCGTCTCGTACGAAGTCCCAAGTAAATTCCACGTTGAGGTAAAGAAGTGCCAACACGCGTTCTTCAAATGCCTTGTTCAAATATTCAATGGTTTTATCTTTGTCTTTGAGGTTGCCGTAAGCAAAGGCATAACTCATTGCCGACACATATCCGTTCTTGTCTTTTGCCTGTTTCTCATTGAGGAATTTTAGGTATTCTTCCCAATCCCATTTTTTGAAACCTTCCCAACCACCCTTTTGGTAAACGTCCTGACGTGCTTGGAGTTCTTCGGGTTTGAACTCTTTATTTGCCTTTGCGCTGAGCGAATATTCTTCAAAGGCTTTGTCATACTTGCCTTGAGCCACATAAATATCACCGTTGACACCGTGAAGAGCCGGTTGATCGGGAAATAGTTCATTGACCTTCTTGTTCTGCAAAAGTGCTTCGTCAAATCGTTTGGCGAAGATCAAATACTTCGTCATTTCCCGATTGATGATCATCGAAAACGGTTCGAGTTCAAGGGCTTTTGATAATTCCTTGATCGCTTCATCGTGTCTGCGGCTGAGAGATAATACCTCGCCATACCACATTCGAGCCGTGGCGTAATTCGGATTGAGTTCGATCGCCCTTTTGTACGCTCGCTCTGCTCCGGCAACACTGAAATCGCCGTAAAGCAGGACTTGACCGAGTGAAGCGTGAGCTTCCGCTAAATTCGGGTCAAGTTCGAGAGCCTTGAGTGCTGCTTGCTTGGCTTTTGGCAGATACTCTTTCGTTCTGAAATCACCGTAAGCCGGAAACAAGGCGTAAGTATCAGCCAATCCGCTGTAAGCAAGGGCGTAGTTCGGATCTTTTTCGATGGCTTGTTTGAAAAACACGATCGCCTTTTCAAATTCATCTGCCTGTCGTTTGTTCCAATGGTAACGACCTTGCAGATAAAGCTGATAGGCTTCCGGGTTGTCGGTGTATTTCTTTGCCAGTTTCTGCTCGCTTTCCCCGGACAGTTTTAGTTGCAGTTTGCCCACGATCTCCGCGACGATCTCGCGTTGGGTGGTCAGTAGTTCCGACAGTTTCCGTTCATACTGCTCGCCCCACAGCGATTTGTTGGTGCGGGCATCCACAAGCTCGACCGTGATGTTCAGATTATCGCCCCGCTTGGTGAGGCGTCCGGTCATCACCGCATCTACGCCTAGTTCCGAAGCGATCCTGGCAACATCAGTTTCCTTTCCCTTGTAACGCATCACCGAACTCGTCGGGCTGACGCGCAGATCAGGGATCTGCGTCAACCGAAAGATCAACGATTCCGCCAACCCGTCCGACAAATAATCCGTATCGGCATCCGAATTTCTATTCTCAAACGGCATCACGGCGATGGAATTGATCGTGCCGGAACTTCGCTTTGCAAATAAGCCAAAATAGCCAACGGCCGTGATCACGGCAACAAGCAGTATTGCCGCGACCGCGACCGCGAGTTTGTGGCCCTTAGCCTGCGAAACGGCGTATTCGAGACTCGACAGGTTTTGAGTTCCGCCTTTGGGCGGCTCTGTCGCCGCTGCCAAAGTGCCATCTGAAGGTGCAACTCCAAACGCCGCTGTCGCGTGTTCGCCGATCTGGGCGGTGCCGACATTGGATGATCCGGTCGATTGCGGAACGCTCGAGCGTTCGAGTTCCTCGGAAAACTCGAGTTCTTTTTTCAGGTTCTTAACGTCAAGCAGAAGGTCCTTGACCGTTTGATATCGTTCGTCTGTCTGTTTTTGCAGCGATTTGCGGATCATTCGCCGTAATTCGGACGGCGTGTCGACACCGAGCGGCGGCGGCTCGCTTTTAAGGATCGCGGCGATCGAGTCGTTAGCCGTCTCACCCGCAAAAGGCGTCTGCCCTGTGATCATTTCAAAGATCACGACGCCAAGGCTCCAGATGTCCGAGCGCGCATCGGTCTCCTTGCCTCTCGCCTGTTCGGGTGACATATAGGCAACCGTGCCCATCACGACACCCGGCCGCGTGTTGACCTGTGCGCGCGTTGCATCCTCAGATTCGGCCGGAGCAGTCTCTGTGGCCGTCAGCTTCGCCAATCCGAAATCCAGGACCTTTACGATCCCGTCATCGCGGAGCATGATGTTCTCAGGCTTGATATCGCGGTGGACGATACCGGCGGCGTGAGCGGCGTTGAGGGCCGCGGCGACCTGCATCGCGACGTCGAGCACCTCGCGCAAGGCCATCGGTTCGCCGCGAAGCCGGTCTCGAAGCGTCTCGCCCTTGATCAGCTCGGTTGCGATATAACGCGTGTGTTCGAATTCACCTATCTCGTAGACCGTCAGTATGTTGGGGTGGTTGAGCGCCGACGCGGCCTTGGCTTCCTGAACGAACCGCCTGATGCGTTCGCCGTCGCCGGCGACCTCATCAAGCAGTACCTTTAGCGCGACCTGTCGCTCGAGCTTTGTGTCCTGCGCGAGATACACCTCGCCCATCCCGCCAGCACCGATAGCGGAGATCATAGTGTAGTGAGCAATAGATGCCGGCAGATTTCTTGCCATTTCGTGGTTTGCATAAGTTTGCCCCCAGACGGGTAAACAGTCAAACCAGCGTGAATACGGTCAGGAACGAACACGGTCAAGCAGCAAGCTTGCGGTGGAGTATTTGTTTGAAAGGGCTAAGGGGAACGCAACTGTACCACGGCCGCCACGGCCCGCATCTGAGTGCGGGCCGCGGACTTGCCGAATGCGAAAGGTGGTTAGTCGAGGCCCAGACGGGTTGTCGCCTCAGCCTCAAAATTCTCAGACGAAACCTCTTCGATGCTGTATCGCATCTTCTTGACGACTGTGGTCTTGGTGGTTTCGCGCTTTCCGTTACCGACGGTGGTGATGCGTTTGCCGGTCAGGTAATTGGTACTTTCGGTCGATACCTCACCGGTGGCCCGGTCACGGCCGGCGTAATCGAACCCGATCAGGATGAACATATTCGGCTGTTCGTCGAATCTGAAGCGATACGTCAGGTCTGTCACCCAGCGCGAACCATGGTCCTGATTGACGACGAGCACGCCTTTTTCGATCGTGACCTCGGCCGGAGCATCGCTGACGCCGTAAAACGCGCCGCCGCACGCCGTGCATTGCAGCAATTTGTCGGTAACGGCCGCCTTGGTCAGCATTCCGCCCTTGTCGGCAAAAACGATCACAAGCGCGCGGTTACGATCCGTCATCGTGCCGTCGCTCTCGGCGGGCTTATCTTCGACCAGCTTGAGTGCGTGGTCAGCGATGCCGTCGCCATTGAGGTCGCCCTTGACGTCGGCCTCGAGCTTCCAGCCCTTTGGAACAAAATCGTTGACGCTGTCGCCCGAGTCGGGAATGGCCGACCGGTCGATGACAGGGTTGTCTTCGTTCATTTGGTCCTGGGCGTTGACCGTCGTCGGAACGACGGCGAGAAATGCGATCGCCGCACAAAACAGGGCGCCGAAAAGAGTGTTTTTGATCATATATCTTAGTCTAATTAATATTCTCGCGGACCGAAAATCGTTACATCGAAAGCAACAGATGCCGACAAATGAGTCTTCGGTTGCACCTTTTTACCGGATCCCCTCAATTTCAGTTGGCCAGGCGTTGATAAACGAATGTATCAGCACCAAGCGAAGGCTGTCCAGCCATCCGCCCACAAATTCTGCTGCCGCGAATGTCATTGATCATACCGGGTCGAGACCGGCACATCGTCAGGCAAAACGCCCGGCACGGTGACCGCGGCAAAGCCCTCGCTGCTCTTGAGCAGATACCAAACGCCGGACCGAAAAAGGGCGATATCGTGGCGGCCATCGCCGTCGTAGTCGCCGGGAACCGGGATATCGCCGGCCAGGCCGAACCTCGTCACGCGAATCCCGTCGGTCGTCAGATATTGGTACCAGTTGCCCTCCGACGGCCGATAGACCGTGAGGTCAGCCCGCCCGTCGGCGTCGTAGTCGCCCGTGATCGGGATGTCCGAGGCAACGCCGAATCTAACGGCCGTTGTTCCGCCGTCGGAACTTCGACTGATCCACCATGTACCGGTTGACGGCCGGTACACGGCCTGGTCGGTCTTGCCATCGTAATCGTAATCAGCCGGTACGGGCTTGTCGCCCTCGGCGCCCCAACGCACGAACCTGAACTGATCATTTTCGCCAAAGATCGAATACCAAACCCCGTCCGACGGCCTGAAAACCGTCATATCTACCTGTCCGTTGCCGTCAAAATCACCGCCGGTCGGAATGTCGCCCGGCAGGCCCCAGATCGAATTGAAATATACTTCGCCGGTCGTGTCCGATATTCGCCGGTAAAGCCCGCGGCTGACGTTTGGAATACCGCGAGCCGCAAAAACGATCGTATTCCGGTCGAGTAAAAGGCTCGGCAGACGATGTTCGGACATTTCGGGGATCACCGTCGCTCCGAAAAATGTCTGCAGGTTGAAGATCGTTCCGCCGCCGCTCTTTTGGGCGTAAAAATACTGTCCGCGTTGAAATGCCAGATCGGTCCTGTCGTCGCGGTCAAAATCCGCCATCCGCGTTCCCTGCGACGTCAGCCGCGTGAGTGCGGTAACGATGAGCTCGTTTGTATAGTCGTCGATGCGCCCGACGATGATGCGGCCGTCAGGGGCGGCGAATGGGCGGCCGGGCAGTGACGACTTGCCGATGATGCTCTGTTCCGTATAGACCTTGATCCCGCCGGCGCGCGCGGCCGGCAATGGATTATCACCGGCTCCGAGCAGGTTGCCGCTCGGCGTTCGTTCGATCCAGGTGGCCTCGAACGGCAGATCGCGGACAAAGCTGCCGTTTGACTCAAAGACCGTGACGCCGGATGTGTACGCCGCAACAAATCTCCCTCCCGGCAGCGTTTCGACATCGACGATCTCGTTGTAGCCATTCGGCGCCGGACGCGACGCGAGCGACGTACCCTGCGTGCCGAATGATTGATCGAGCACGCCCGCCGCGGTCAGTCGTGCGATACCGATGCCGAGAGCGATCCCCGTCGGGTGGGCAAAATTGATCGGTGCGGCGGTCAATATACTGCCGTCGTCAAGTATCTTGACGGTCTGAAGCCATCGCGGCGTCGCGTGCGGATATGGCGGAAAGCGAAACACGGCCATTCCTCCGCTAAAACTCGTATCGAAGGTACCGTTCGCGTTCAGCCTCAGCACCACCTGATAACCGCCCGCGTCCGATGTGTATCCGGCACAGACGATCTTGCCGTCCGGCTGGATCGCAAGTTTGTTAATGACATCGAACGAGCCCTGATTGACCGAAAAAATTCCGCCATTCCCGAACGTCTGATCGACCGTACCGTCGGGATTCAATCTGGTTACGAGAAAATCCACCGCATTGCCGCCCGGAAAGTACGACCCGGCGAGCAGGATCCTGCCGTCATTGAGCACCGCGGCATCGTAGATCCGTTGGGTTGGCGTCGGGATCGTGACCAGCCCTTGAGTTCCAAACGTCGCGTCGGGCTGGCCATTTGGCTGAAATCTGGCGATCCTGACAAATCCATGATCGCTGAACATCACGGCCGCGATCTTACCGCCGGGCACAAACAGAATGTCGGTCAAGATATTTTGCTGGCCGATCTGGATCCGCGCCGCGCCGTTAACGCCAAATGACCGGTCGACCACTGCGGCAGCATATGACGCGTTTGCCGTGACGATGATGATGGCAGCGATGAAGATCGATCGTAGAATGGAAATCTGGCAACTCATATCTTCTGATCTCTTAAGCGGACGTTGGAACAAAGCGGCGCGAAAACCCCTTGCGAGCCGGCGTGTTTGGAAAAGTCCGTTTCACACTAAATATAGGCTCATTTCGGCGAAGATGCCAGAAAAAGCGGCGGGCCCAATAATGGACGCCGCCGCTATTTTGCGGGGACACGAAATGCTCGTGTGCGTTATTTCCCGATGCCCGCGATAAACGGAGCAATGACCAGCGAGACGATGGACATCAATTTAATAAGGATGTTCATCGACGGTCCCGAAGTGTCCTTGAATGGGTCACCGACCGTATCACCGGTGACTGACGCCTTGTGCGGCTCCGACCCCTTGTAGTACATCTCGCCATTGATCATAACGCCCTTTTCAAACGACTTTTTGGCGTTATCCCAGGCACCGCCGGCGTTTGATTGAAAAATACCCATCAGAACGCCCGATACCGTCACACCGGCAAGCAGTCCGCCCAAAACCTCGGGACCGAAGACAAAGCCGATGAGGACCGGTACGTTGAGTGCGATCGCACCCGGCAGGAGCATCTGCTTGATCGACGCATTGGTCGAAATGGCAACGCACTTTTCGTATTCGGGTTCGGCGGTGTGCTCCATGATGCCGGGGATCTCGCGGAACTGACGGCGAACCTCTTCGACCATTTCCATCGCGGCCTTACCGACCGCCTGGATGCAGAGAGCCGAGAAGATGAACGGGATCATACCGCCGACGAACAGCCCGCCGAGCACGTTTGCCTTATAGATATCGATGCGGTCGATGCCCGCCATTCCGACGAACGCGGCAAACAGCGCCAGCGAAGTCAGGGCCGCCGATGCAATGGCAAAGCCCTTGCCGGTCGCAGCGGTCGTATTGCCGACAGCGTCAAGATTGTCCGTGCGTTCGCGAACCTCGGGGGGCAGCTTGCTCATCTCGGCGATGCCGCCAGCGTTATCCGCGATCGGGCCGAAAGCGTCGATCGCGAGCTGCATGGCGGTGGTCGCCATCATACCGGCCGCGGCGATCGCAACACCATACAGACCGGCAAAGTAATATGACGCCATAATACCGCCGCCGAGCGTCAGGATCGGGATAACGGTCGATTTCATGCCGACGGCGAGGCCGCCGATGATGTTGGTCGCGTGTCCTGTTGACGATTGCTGGACGATCGAGAGCACGGGCTTTTTACCCATTGCCGTAAAATACTCGGTCACGATACTCATGATCGCACCGACGATCGTACCGACGACGATCGAGTAAAAGACGTCGATCTTGGTAAACGTGCTCGCACGCGAAGTGAGCGGGCCGTCAGGCAGCAGCCACTGGACGACAAAGTACGAAGCCGCGACCGTCAGGATCATCGACATCCAGTTACCGATATTCAAGGCATTTTGAACGTTCGATTTTTCGTCCTTGATGCGGACGAACATCGTACCGATGATCGAGAAAACGATACCGAGGCCGCAAATGACCATCGGCAGAAGGATGGGCGACATATTGCCGAACGCGTCCTTAACTACGATCTCTTGTCCCAAAACCATCGTCGCCAGGATCGTCGCCACGTACGAACCAAAAAGATCGGCTCCCATACCGGCAACGTCACCGACGTTATCGCCGACGTTGTCAGCGATCGTAGCCGGATTGCGAACGTCATCCTCAGGAATGCCTGCCTCGACCTTTCCGACCAGGTCGGCGCCGACGTCAGCAGCCTTGGTATAGATACCGCCGCCGACACGTGAGAACAGAGCGATCGACTCGGCTCCGAGCGAAAAGCCCGTCAGCACCTCGATCGTTGTCTTGATCTGGTGGACGCCGAGCCCCGCAAACATCGAAAGAAAGATGATGAACAATCCGCCGAGGCCGAGGACCGCGAGGCCCGCAACGCCGAGGCCCATGACCGTGCCGCCGGTGAACGACACCTTAAGAGCCTGTTTCAGACTCGATCGTGCCGCCTGCGTCGTACGGACGTTGGCCTTGGTCGCAACCTTCATCCCGATGTAGCCGGCAGTCGCCGAAAAAACGGCTCCGATGAGGAAGGCTATCGAGATGATCCAGTGTGAATGGATCTCCTTACCGTTGATCGAGGTGATGGTGCCCGAATATGTCAGAAAGATCATCGTGAGTACGACGAAAATGCTGAGCACCTTCCACTCGGCTTTCAGAAACGCCATCGCGCCGTCGGCAATGTGACGTGCGAGTTCCTTCATCGTTTCGTCGCCGTCATCCTGCTTGCTGACCCAGGCCGACTTAAATGCCATCACCACCAGGCCCAGTACCCCGAGTGCGGGCGTTAAATAGATTACGTAATCGTTCATATTGGTTCTAATCTTTTTTGTTTTCGCCGATCTGCCGCCAAGGCTTTTCACGGAGATCTATCGTTTCGTTTGTTTCAAACGGCGACCAAACAAAATTCCAGTTAACATCAAAACCATTGATTATCGAATAAATGTGCCATTTAATCAATAACGCAGGGCTAAATTGCGCATCTCCGTCGGCGGGAAATATCCGCGTGTCGTGGTAAATTCGCTCTATGACGACCGGATACTCAGGCACGCCGCTGGCCAGAAAACTTGGCATTAAGGAAGGTGCCGACATTTTGACGATCAACGCGCCTGACGATTACGCAAGCCTCGTCGCACCTTTGCCCGCGGGTGTGAGATTGTCCGATGAAGTGCGAACCGGCGTCGACCTCATCCACCTGTTCACCAATAGCCGCGACGAGTTGTTCTCGACGCTTTCCGAATGCGTTCGAACCATAAAACAGGATGGTGCGGTCTGGGTCTCGTGGTACAAAAAGGCGGCAAAGCTGCCCAGCGAGATAACCGAAGACACCGTCCGCGAGGCGGCTTTACCGCTGGGGCTGGTCGATGTAAAGGTCTGCGCCGTGGATGAGAAATGGTCGGGATTAAAGTTGGTTATTCGTAAAGAAAATCGTATATAATACCGTTCACTCAAACAGCCGGAGGAATAGGGGAAATGCCAACGACCGACCCGAGAGTTGACGCATACATCGAAAAGTCGAAGGATTTTGCCAAGCCGATCCTGACTCACATCCGCGCACTCGTTCACGCAACGTGTCCCGAGGCGACCGAGACTTTGAAATGGAGCATGCCCAGCTTTGAATACAAGGGCATCTTATGCGGCTTTGCGGCGTTCAAAGAGCATTGTACGTTCGGGTTTTGGAAGCAAACCCTGATGGAATCGGACGCTTTTTCAGAGACAAAGACGGCTATGGGCAGCTTTGGTAAGCTCAAGTCATTGAAAGACCTGCCGAGTGACGCCGTGATGAAAAAGCTGATCAAACAGGCGATGAAGCTCAACGACGACGGGGTCAAGGTCACCAAGCCAAAGCACGAAAAGAAAGAGGTCGTGATCCCCGAGATATTGCTTGAGGCATTGGCCAAGAACGAAAAGGCGGCCGAGACATATAACAACTTTCCGCCAAGCTGCAGACGCGAATACGCCGAGTGGATCGCCGAAGCCAAGACCGAGCCAACCCGGGAAAAACGTCTCGCCCAGACGATCGAATGGCTGTCCGAAGGGAAACGCCGTAATTGGAAATACGAAAAGTGTTGAGAAAATTCGCCCGCAGAATGCACTAAAATAAGGACGTCTTTTCTTTACGAGCATTTATTGGGCAAAAATAATATGAGTGAACCTATCTTAGTAGCAAAGAACACCGAAGCTGAGTTTTTTCTGATGCCGCAGATGGCCAATCGTCACGGCGTTATCACCGGAGCGACCGGAACTGGTAAGACCGTAACGCTGCAGAAGCTGGCCGAGGGCTTCAGTTCGCGGGGCGTGCCGGTCTTTATGGCTGATATAAAAGGCGACCTGACCGGAGTCACGCAGGCCGGCGGCGGCAACCCGAAGATCGACGCCCGCAACGAAATGCTCGGCATCACTCCCGTTTTCGAGGGATTTCCGGCAACGGTCTGGGACGTTTTTGGCAAGCAAGGCCATCCGTTGCGCGCCACCGTATCGGAGATGGGCCCGCTGCTCATCGCCCGCCTGCTGCAGCTCAATGACACGCAGGAAGGCGTTTTGTCGATCGCGTTCAAATACGCCGATGACAACGGCCTGATGCTGCTCGACCTCAAGGACTTGCAGCAGTTGATGCTGTTCGTTGGCGAAAATGCCGATCAGTTGACGCTGCAGTATGGCAACGTCTCGTCTGCGTCGGTCGGGGCGATCCAACGCGGCCTTTTGCAGATCGATGAGCAGGGCGGCGATATGTTCTTTGGCGAACCGGCCGTCAAACTCGAAGATTTTATGCAGTCGGTCGGCGGTAAGGGCGTACTCAATCTGCTCGCGGCCGATCAACTGATAAACGCCCCGAAACTCTACTCGACATTTCTGTTGTGGCTGCTCAGCGAACTTTTCGAATCGCTGCCCGAGGCCGGCGACCTCGAAAAACCGAAGCTCGTATTCTTCTTCGACGAGGCACATCTTCTGTTTTCAGACGCTCCGCAAGCCCTCGTGGACAAGGTCGAGCAGGTCGTTCGACTCATTCGCTCGAAAGGCGTCGGCGTTTATTTCGTCACACAAAATCCGGCGGACATTCCCGAAAAGGTGCTCGCTCAACTCGGCAATCGCGTCCAGCACGCCCTTCGCGCCTATACGCCGATGGAGCAAAAGGGTGTCAAGGCCGCCGCGTCGTCTTTCCGCGTCAACCCCAAACTCGACACCGAGACGGTGATCACCGAGCTCGGCGTCGGCGAAGTTCTGATCTCGACCCTCGACGAAAAGGGTGTTCCGACAATTGTCGATCGTGCCTTCGTCGTGCCGCCGGTCGGGCACATCGGGCCGATCACGCCCGAACAGCGTGCCGCACTGATCGCAAATTCGCTCGTCGCCGGCGTTTACGAGAACGCCATCGATCGCGAATCAGCGTACGAATTGCTCAAAGCCAAAGCCGACCAGCGCTTGCTCGAACAACAGCAGCAGGCCGAGGCCGACGCTCAGGCCAAGATCGCCGAGGAACAAGCCAAGGCCGAAGCCAGAGAACAGCGTTCATCGGGCAGCAGCCGTAACGACTCGGTCCTGGACGCTGTGACAAAGAGCGTCGCCCGCAGTGCCAGTTCTTCGATCGGCCGCCAGGTCGGCAATGCCATTGTCCGCGGCGTACTCGGCAGCATCTTTGGCGGCAAGAGCAAGAAAAGCAGTTGGTTCTAGCGGGATGAAACGTTCGTTCGTAACTTTGCTCGCCGTTTTGATCACCGCGTGTTCGAACGCGAGCGTTTCGAGCAACGCCCAGCCGGTGGCGGCCGGACAATACGCTTGGTCCAAGGTGGCGGACCAGGGCCCGTGGCGTAAGAACTATAATTTTCAGATGTTTGCGGTTGGCGGCCGCTTGATCGTATTGCATCCGGACGGCACCTGGGAAACCGCGGACGGTAAGGTATGGGCCCGATCGCCGCTTACCAATGTGATCGATAATCAAGCGTTCCTCGACTATGTGTTGTTCCGCGGAGCCGTCTTCGGGCTCGGACACCTGAGCGGGAACATCGAACGATTTACGTTCAAACCCGAGATCTACCGAACGACCGATCTCAAGAAATGGGAGACGATCTCAAACAAAAGCAATATTCCGCGTCGGTTCTTTTACAGGCCCTTTGTTTTTGCGGACAAGATTTGGATCATCGGCGGCGAAGACCGGCAAACGAAATATGGCGATATCTGGAATTCGCCCGACGGTATCAATTGGACAAAGCAAAGGGAAAATGCACCGTTCGGGCCGCGAAGCGGAAGTCAGGTCGTGGAACTGGACGGCAAGCTTTACCTGCTGAACAACGATGTCTGGAGTTCTGCGGACGGGCTGAATTGGGAAAAAGTAACCAGTGAGATCGTTAAGGGTGAGGAGATCTTCGGTTACACGGCCGTCATTTTCGATAAAAAGATATGGTTGCTCGGATGCAATCGAAACGGAAGATTCTCAAGTCAGGTGCTTGTCAGCAGCGACGGCAAGAATTGGGAGGCGAAAGATGCACCGTGGTCGCCCCGCGGCGGCATCGCGGCCGCCGTTTTCCAAAACAAGCTTTTTATCACGGGCGGAAAATACGGCGGAACGCCTAACCACGTTGATTTTGTGTACTCGAACGACGTCTGGGCTCTGGAACAGAGATAGCGGGACCGACCGTCACAACCAACCAATTGCCGCTGATGGCCGGAACGGCAAAGGAACTTTTTGTTTTGCGAGGCAACAACGATGAGTGGTCGATCGGCGGGCCGTTGGGCGGTGGTTGACCGGTACGTCGTCGCTCGCGCCCGCTTCAGCGTGAGGCAAAATCAAGGTGCTGATCAAAAACATAGTTCTCGATGACATTAAGGCGGGCAAGATCTCGCTCATCTTTCGCCGCTGGAAAAAACCGGGCGTAAAGGCGGGCGGTACACAGATGACGCAGCGTGGAGTATTGGCGATCGACGCGGTCAATGTTGTCACCGAGCGAGAGATCACCGAGGCGGACGCTCGTGCCGCAGGATTTGGATCGAAAGCGGAACTACTCGCCCAACTCCACGATCGCGAAGGCGAGGTAACCGAGATATATCGCATTTCCGTCAGATTTGCCGGCGAGGATCCGCGTAAAGAGCTGCGCGAGCAAGCCGAACTCTCGGCCGACGAGATCGCCGATGTCATCGCCAAGCTGCGAAAGCTCGACGCCGGCAGTCAGCGTGGTAATTGGACGCAAATGTACTTGCAGATGATACACGACCAGCCGAACACCCACGCCGCGGTCCTCGCCGAGCAGATCGGACTTGATATTCCGCGGTTCAAACCTTGGGTACGCAAGCTGAAAGCTCTCGGCCTGACCGAGAGCCTACGGCCCGGCTATCGGCTGTCGCCGCGTGGACAGACCGTTTTGGAAGCGATGCGTCGGAAATGAAGCATTGTCGGATACTCCCATTTTAGGAGGATGAAATGTCGATAACTTTCAGGAGAGTGCTCAAGTGGTCAGGCGTGACGATCGCCGTGCTCGTCCTTATCGCCATCGGTCTGGGTATTTACGTCTATTCGATCATCCCGAAACCGATCGGCGATAAGCCCACTCTGCAGGCTGAGCTTTTCAACAAACCTTCGACCGAGTTGCCCGTAGCCGGCAAATTCATCTACAAGTCGGCGGCCGAACTTGCGGCGATGATACGGAATAAGCAGGCGACATCCACCGAGATCGTCCAGGAACACATCAACTACATCAAGAATAATAATTACAAGACGAACGCGTTCGTCTGGCTGTTCGAACAAGACGCTCTCGACGCCGCCAAGAAGGCCGACGAAAAGGTGGCACGCAGCGAACCGCTCGGACTGCTCCACGGCGTACCGGTCAGCATCAAGGAGGAATTTGCCGTCAAGGGCAAGCCGTTCACCTGGAATTCGGAGATGTTTCAGGGAGTTGTGGCTCCGCAAAACTCGGGCATCGTCGATGCGATGATCAATGAAGGGGCGATCATCCTCGGAACGACCAATGTGCCGAAAATGCTCTTTGACGTTCAGACCTTCGGCGAGATCTACCCGACGGCAAACAATCCGTACGACCTCACTCGCACGCCCGGCGGCAGCACCGGCGGCGGTGCAGCGGGTGTCGCGTTGGGCTTTTCGCCGATCGCCGTTGGTGGTGATTTTGGCGGGAGCATTCGAATTCCGGCGGCCAATTGCGGCCTTTACGGCCTCAAAACGACGGATGGCAGCATGACCGAATTTGGCGGTTCTCCCGGCGGGCCCGGCAACCCCAAATATCACAGAATGATGGTTACCGGCCCGATCGCACGAACGGTTGACGACATAGATCTGGCGTGGAACGCGATGATCAACAAGTGGCCCGATCAGAAGGCCAAAATGCTCGAAGCGAAGGGTGAACTCAAGGACTACAAGGTCGCCTACCTCGACGAATGGAAATTTGGCAGCGATAAGATCATCGTCAGCAAGGATATCAAGGATAAGCTGAAGGCATTTGTCGATGTTCTTGGTACGAACAACGTCTCGGTCACCAACGATCAGCCTGCCGACTACGACAAGATGGTCGCGATGCACCGAATGCTGGCGATCTACACGATGTTCGAAAAAGTGCCGTGGCTATTGCGGCAGTTGGTTATTCGTGACTTTAAGAAAGCCGACAATCACCGGATCGATATGTCAGAGGTCTTTGACCGAATGTCTGACATTGACCCGGCCAAGTACGATGATATCCTGAAACGCCACGATGCCCTGCGAGACCAGCTCGAATCGTTCTTGACGAAGTACGACTTTTTGATATTGCCCGTCGCATCCACGGCGGCTATCAAGCATAACCCCGAACACACACCGATCTCGGTTGACGGAACGAATGTGGATTATTGGGATAACTTTCTGTATCCGGTGGTCTTCAACGCGACCGGCCATCCGGCGTTGACCGTTCCGCTCGGGCTTAATTCCGAAGGTTTGCCGATCGCCGTTCAGATCGTCGGGCCGATGAACTCTGAAAGGCGGTTGATCAAATTTGCAAAACTGATCGAGCCTCTTCATGAGGGATTTGTAAAACCAAAGGCTAGTTGATGTTAGTCTGGCTGCTGCTACATAACGCTTGACATTAGTAACGTCTCGCAATAGTATGCATTATGCCAATTCGCTCGTTCAAATGCATGGACACGCAAGCGCTATTTGGCGGGCGACGTATCAAGCGGTTTGTGAATTTCGAGTCAGTTGCGATGCGAAAGCTGGCGATGTTGAACCGTGCTGAAAAACTTGATGACCTAAAGGTTCCTCCGGGCAACAGACTTGAACTCTTGAAAGGAGATCGTTCAGGGCAATTCAGCATCAGGATCAATGATCAGTACCGCATTTGTTTTGTATGGGAGGCGGATGGGCCGCTAGACGTCGAGATCGTCGATTACCATTGAGAGAGTTAAATATGCGTAAAGTTCGCTATCCACATCCCGGCGAGATCTTGCTCGAGGAATTTCTAAAACCGATGGGTATAACACAATACCGCTTGGCAAAGGAGATCGGCGTGCCGCAACGGCGAATCGGAGAGATCGTTGCCGGTAACCGCTCGGTCACGCCCGACACCGGACTTCGTTTATCGCGTTTTTTTGGAATGTCGGAGAACTTTTGGATCGGCCTCCAAATGGACTACGACGCCGCAAACGCCAGAGATCTTTTGTCGAAAACTCTCGCAAAGATCAAGCCATGGCGGACGTCGGAATCACAATTGGGATGACCGAAAGTGATGATCTTGGACATCACTCACCACCGGGTGGAATGACGTACTGAAAGTATTAAAGACGAAGTATTGAGCTTTGAAAAGTTGGGGTCTTTATGAAATGGCCTTTGTTAATTGTTTCGGTTCTAGCTTTTGCCTTGCCATCAGAACCGCACACTCCTAATGCAGCAATAACGTCCCAGCTGACCCCAATCTGTGGCCCTTCGGTCAGCGAAAGAATTCGGAATTACTTTGACGGTAAGGAAATCAGGCCAAGCCAGATAATTAACAACACTGACGATCCAGGGTCATGGAAATCGAGTTCCGAAACGATCAAGATTGGAACGCACACTATCCGATGGATAAACAAAGTTCGAAAACTCACGTCGGAATCACTCCTGCAAATCGACGGTGAGTTGATCGTGCTGAAAGACAAACATAGCGTAAATCAAGCTGATGGCGACACGCCGATCGATTTCGATGTCGTTAGTGAATGGGATCAAATAAAGCTCTACAAACTATCTGAAGGCGACGTGATCGGCCTGACATTGCGTCCAAGAATGTGCACAGGTCTTATGTGCGGAGTGGCAGCCCAATTGATTTATGATGTCCGAACGAAACAAAAGACGTATTTGGGGACATTTGGGTCAGATTACGAAACACGGCTGTTTCGAATCACAAACGACAACGACTATTACTATGTCGCAAAGAATTTTGACGGTGATCCTCATGGAGTTACCAGTCCGCAAGTCGTAACCTACGAGCTTTACAAACGTGAACCTAGCGGTAGATTCATTGTTCAAAGAAACGCAGCCGGTGAGAAATTTTACATCAAACACACCATTTTTCCGGATTTGGAGTTTAAGGGTGACGAGGTAGTGCCGAAGAAGGAACCTTCACCCGATAAACTTGAACAAAATTGGATTACGAAGATCGATTAGCTCTCAGTACAACAAGAACGGCTTCCTCGCCTCGCTGAACGCGGCCTCGCCCGCCGCCCAGTCCGCCTCGATCTCGGCGAGTGAAACACCGCTTTCGATCTGTTTTCGGATCTTGTCGGTGCCGCAAACGACGTCGAACGGGTTGACGTCAAAGACGTATTCGTACGGGTCACGTTTCCACTCGAATTTGTCGGTGTACATATCGTAAATCGTCTTGATCATCGCGATGCCGACGATAACGGGCGTGAACGCCTCGCGGTCGGTGACGTGTATCTGGACGCCGCCGCACGTCTGCTCGGCGCATTTTTGAAATGTCGGGCGGAAAAAGACGTGGCGAAACTTTACGCCGGCAAATCCGAATTTCTCGAGCTCGCCGACCCACGCGTACGGGTCAATAAAAGGAGCTCCGTTCAGCTCGAACGGTATAGTGGTGCCGCGGCCTTCGCTGAGTTCGGTTCCCTCGATGTGCACCGTCGCAGGAAAGACGACGCAGCTATCTACCGTCGGGATATTGGGACTCGGCAGTATCCACGGCAGGCCGGTTTCGTCGCCCCACATCCCGCGTGACCAGCCGGTCATCTCGACGACCTCAAGCTCGCAGCCGATGCCGAAATGTTCGTTGAACATTTTGGCCAGTTCGCCGATCGTCATTCCGTGACGCGTCGGTAACTCGAATTGGCCGACGAACGATTTGAACTCGTGCTCGGTGATGTTGCCTTCGATAGCGTTGCCGTTGATCGGATTCGGACGGTCGCAGACGATCACTTTTTTGCCGAATTGCTTTGCCGCCCGCATGCAGTTCGCCATCGTATAGACAAACGTATAGATGCGGCAGCCAACGTCCTGCAGGTCAATGACGAAAGCGTCAATGTCCCGAACCATCTCAGCCGTCGGTTCGCGTGTCTCGCTATAGAGCGAATAGACGGGCTTGCCCGTACGTTCGTCCACCGTGTGCGGCGTTTCGATCATGTTGTCCTGAACGTCACCGCGGATGCCGTGCTGCGGGCCGAAGAGCGTCGTCAGTTGAAATTCGCCGCGTTCGCCAAAGACGTCGGCCGCGTGGGCAAAGATGTCGGGCATCACAGACGCCTGATTGCAGACAAGGCCGATCCGCAGGCCGCGAATAATGTCGATCTTTTCTTCCAAAAGGCGTTCGACGCCGAGACGAGTTCTATTCATTGTCAGTTGCCTCCGGCTCTGACCGGAGTTGGACGGTATAAAATAGCTAAGGCTTTAGCCGAATCATCGCAGATTCGGCTAAAGCCGGTTTTCGTTTTGCAGCATTCTCCTCCGGCCGCAGCCCGAGACAGCTTTAACAAAACCTACAGACTATGCTTCGACGGTGTCGGCGTCCGGGCCATTCTTCTTGACCGACTCGATACCGTTTTCCATTGACGCGGCAGACTCGTACATCTCGCTCTTGCCGATGACCTGTCCGTTCGACGCTTTCAGATTAAAGTACGGCTTTCCGTTCGACGATTCCTTACGCTCATAGCGGGCGTCGTCACCGGCATTCTTCTTGACCGAAGCGATGCCGTTCTCGGCCGCGGCTTTCGATTCATACATTTCGCTCGAAAGGATGATCTGGCCGTTACCGGCTTTCAGATTGAAATGATACTTACCATTGCTCGATACTTTTAATTCAAATTTTCCTGCCATCTAAATACTCCTCCGAAGTAATCGTCAAAATTATTCTCGTCACAGAAAGATACTGTTGTTTGAACGCAAAGAGAATAGCACAAGCCCGGCCAAAACTGAATCACGCAGCATCGTCCGGGCGGTCGGGATAGACCTTTTCGATCTTGTCGGCGAGCCGCTCGCCCGTCAGGTGGCACTCAAAGCCGCGAAGCACCTCCATCCCGCCCTCGAGCAGCCATAGTTTTTGCAGCTCCTTCGCCTCGAGTATCACCGGCATTGCCCGGTGATATGCTGACATAAATTCATTTGCCGCGGTCGTGATCACAGCGAACGAATGCCGCCGCTCGCCGTTTTCGTACCAGACGGACCACAGACCCGCAAGCGCGAAAGGGTGGCCGCCATTGGCAAATATCTCGAGCGGCGGCTTGCCCTTTTCGGGCCATTCGTAAAAGCTCGTGACCGGCATCAGGCAGCGTTTGCTCTTGAGCAGATTGCGCCACATCGGGCTTGATTCGAGCCGCTCGATGTTGGCGTTAAATGTCGCGTACTTTGTGCTCCACTCCCTGGCGCCGTCAAACTGGCACCACCAGCGGGCATCGACCGTCTTGACCGCGTCGCGATCGTTGATGACGATACTAACGTCCTGGGTCGGCTTGATGTTGCCGCGAAACAGGTCGCCCTGCGGCTCGAACTCGTAAATGTAGTTTTTGAAGTCTTCGCGCTTTCCGCGCTGTGATGCCCGTCCGCACATATGGCTCCATTTTGCCACGAAACCCGTTTACAGTTTAATGTCGACCGCTTGTTATTTCTTCCTGCCGCGGTGATACTTCTAAACTTATGAACCACGAGATCCGGGCCGAGTTCCCAATGCTTGAGCATTACGCTTACCTCAACAGCGCGGCCGTTTCGCCGATGCCGATTCGAGCGGTCGAGGCGATCACGTCGCAGCTTCGCGACGTAGCCGGACACGGTTCGCTGCACTATCCTCAGTGGGTCGCGACCAAGGACCGCTGCCGAGCACTCGTCGCCGAGATGCTCAAGGTCCGCGGCGATCAGGTGGCTTTTGTTAGAAACACATCGGACGGGTTCGCATCGATAGCTAACGGTCTAAAATGGCGTGCAGGCGACAATATCGTCAGTTTTGACGGCGAATTTCCGGCAAATTTCTACCCCTGGCGACGCATACGCGACGCATGCGGCGTCGAATTGCGTTTGTGCGGCGAGGTGAGCGGACGAGTGGACATCGACACCCTGATATCGATGATCGACGCTAACACCCGCGTCGTCGCCCTCAGCGCGGTCCAGTTCGCCTCGGGTTATCGGGCGGATCTCGAACGCGTCGGCCGTGCCGCCCGCGCCGTCGACGCACTTTTCTGCGTGGATATCATTCAGGGCTTCGGAGCAATGCCGTTCGACCTGCCGGCACAGTTTGTCGATGCGGCATGCGGTGCCAGCCACAAGTGGCTCTGCGCTCCCGAGGGCTGCGGGATCATCTACCTTTCAGATCGCGCCCGGGAGCGGATCGAACCGACGCTCGTCGGCTGGATCAGCGTTGAAGAGCCGTGGGACTTTGCGGATCGCGAACAGGCTTTCAAGCCGGCAGCTCTGGCGTGGGAGAGCGGTACCGGCCCGTCGTCGCTGTTCTATGGGCTTGAGCAGAGCCTGACGCTGCTCAATTCGGCCGGTGCCGAACGGATCGAGGCCCATCTTGCCGCCCTTTCCGATCAGACCTGCGACGGGCTTGCGGACCGGGAATATGAGATCGTCAGTTCGCGGCGGCCGGGCGAACGCTCACAGATCGTCTGCGTCAAGCATCTCGGCGGCCTGACGTCAAACCAGGTCGCAACCGAACTGCAGGCGCAAAACGTCATCGTCAGCCCCCGCGGTGACCGGTTGCGGATAGCTCCGCATTTCTACAATGTCGCTAGTGATATAGAAAAACTGCTCGCTGCGATGCCCTAGTCGCCCAGCAACCGCTCGGGCAATATCTCGGGCGTATAGCCGTCAAGATTGAGGCGAGTCATGCCGCCGGCATCAGTGAAAGTGGTCATCGCGGCTCGCCGTTTGACGCGGAGCCTGAAGTAGATGACACCGACGATCAGCCCGCCAATGACCGAAAGCCCGATCCCGATCAAGATCACCGCCACGGTCGAGGTGAAGATGCCTGATGTCGTATTGATGAAGGCCCGCTCGGCACGCCTCAGCAGAAAGGGGTCGTCACCCAGCCACTGCACGTTCTTTTCGTACTTGACCTGATCGATCAGGGCGTTTGCGGCGGCCGGATCGGCGCTGTCAAAGACGAAAACGCTGTAATTGCCGAT
>JAIBCA010000076.1 GCA_019694345.1 Pyrinomonadaceae bacterium
ATGCCCGTGCCGTCTCTGAGCTGCAAAAACACGAGCTTTCCGCTCGAACGCTTGTTATAGAGCCAGCCCTTGAGCGTGACCGATTCGCCGATATGATCTTTCAGTTGGTTAATATAAGTTTGCGACATAAATATAAAGGCAGAAACACGACCGGTAGGAAGTGTGTTCTTTTGGGTTTAATCACACAATTTTATCACATCGCATAGAACTCCACTCGCCGAGCGCCGAAGCTATTATTCGCCGCCAGACTCCTTTGAGTTTTCCCGCTGCTAAGCCGCAGGTTCCACGAACTCAGGCGGCACATCCGCATGAGTTCTCTGAGACACGCACGGAAAAGCATACCTTTTCCACTCGGCGCTAAAAGACTGACAAAAGGCTCAAAGACGTGTACCGTCACCTCACAGCCTTCGTTCAACCGACTGCTAACTACTCGCTACTCTTTCTGACGGCAATTCAGATCGTACCGAGCCATAGCAGGAGTCATACGATCGGGCTTGATGGTAACGAGCTCGGGGATGTTTGTTTGGGGTTATTCTGCTTTTCCTTTATTTACCCAGACGGTTGCAATTATTGGCAGGAGGACGAGTTGGGCGGCTGCACCGATCATGCCAGGCAGCATCGCGGCTTGGAGATATTCGGGGAAGGGCAGCGGAGAGACGTTTGTGATGTATGCCGACGCGATAAAGACCAAGCGGCCGCCGATCAATGCCAGAGCAGTGGCGAGAAACACGTTGAGGCGTAATTTCTCTCTGAAAAATCCCGCGAGAAAGCCGTAAACCGCCAATTCGACCGTCATGGCCGCCAGCACATTCGGCTGAGGATGTCCCGAAAGCAAATGACTGAGTCCCGGAGCCGCGGCTCCGACCAGTGCACCCGAACGCCATCCGTAAACCAACCCAACCAAGATCACAGGCCAATGCATCGGCAACAGAGACCGCACAGGCAATCCAATTGCGTGAGCCGCGGCCGGCAGCAGAAACGCCGCAGTTATGAGCAGAACAGCCTGAATGCTGATCGCCCCGAAATTGAACGCAGGAAGAGTAAGACGTGTTTCGTTAATAGCCGAAGAACTCATATAGATATTATGTCCCTGCGGAATTGTAGCATTCTGACCACCACCGGCACCAGCCGCACATTCTCAATCGCACAGTCTGTCTTAGATTCTCAATTTGTGTTATTCGAGCAATTCGTGGCTAACTATTCTTAAGACAATGGCGGACGACAAAAAGAAAAAGGTCAACTATTCATCGGCGTGGGCCGAGGCCCGCAAGATCATCTGGGAGGCGAGGTGGCGGCTCGCGTTCGGCGGTCTATTGCTGCTGATATCACGACTTGCAAGCATGGTCCTGCCGGCGTCGACCAAATATCTCGGCGACGAGGTGTTTGCAAAGCAAAACTACGCAATGCTGAAATGGATCGCGTTGGTGATCGGCGTTTCGGCACTTGTTCAAGGAATTACGGGCTTCGCGCTTTCGCAAATTCTCGGCGTGGCCGCACAGCGGGCTATCACGGAGATGCGCAAGCGGGTCCAGACCCATATTGAACGCCTGCCGATCTCGTATTTTGACTCGACGCAGACCGGCCAGCTCATTTCGCGTATCATGAACGACGCGGACGGTATCCGCAACCTTGTCGGAACCGGCATCGGCCAGCTCGTCGGCAGCTTTGTGACCGCCGGAGTTTCGATCGGTGTGCTGTTTTGGCTGTCGTGGCGTCTGACTTCGGCAACGATGGTCGTGCTTATTCTATTCGGCGTGGCACTGTTTTACGCGTTCAAATTTCTTCGTCCAATATTCCGCGAACGCGGCGAAATAACCGCCGAGGTCACCGGTAGGCTCGGCGAAAGCTTGGGCGGCATCCGAATTGTAAAGGCTTACACCGCTGAGAAACGCGAGGAACTGATATTCGCCCGCGGAGCCCACAAGTTGTTTCGCAACATCGCTAAGTCCGTCACCGGCGTTTCGGCAATAAGTTCGTTCTCGTCAATACTCATTGGCGCGGTCGCTGTTGTGATGATCGTCATCGGCGGGTCGGCCGTACAGGCCGGCGAAATGACGCTCGGCGATTTTTTGATGTATATCGCCTTCACGTTCCTGCTCGCGATGCCTGTGTTTGAATTAACGGCGGTCGGAACACAAATTACCGAGGCACTCGCAGGATTAGATCGCATCCGCGAGGTGCTCGCCGAGACCAGCGAAGACGAAACCGATGCCGCTAAGCAGCCTTTGCCGAACGTCGAGGGAACTATCGAGTTTCAAAATGTGTCCTTCGAATACGAAAAGGACGTGCCTGTGCTGAAGGGCGTTTCATTCGTGGCTCCCGCAGGTACGACGACCGCATTGGTTGGTTCGAGCGGCTCGGGTAAATCAACGATACTCTCGTTGGTCCTTAATTTTATCCAGCCGGGAATTAGGAGCGCGACGGAGAATAGCGGCAATATTCTGATCGACGGCCACGACCTGCGGGAGGTAAAGCTGCGGGACTATCGGCGGCATTTGGGCGTTGTCCTGCAGGACAACTTTCTCTTTGACGGTACGGTGCTCGACAATATTCGGTTTTCGAACCCTGAAGCGAGTTTTGAGACGATCAAGGAAATGTGCCGCATCGCAAATGCCGATGAGTTTATCGAGAAGTTTCCGAATGGCTACGACACTATCGTCGGCGAACGCGGCGTAAAGCTCTCTGGCGGCCAGCGGCAAAGGATCGCGATCGCTCGAGCGTTGTTGGCGGACCCGCGAATCCTTATATTGGATGAAGCGACGTCATCGCTCGACTCGGAATCCGAAGCCCTAATTCAGGAAGGCCTGAATAACCTTCGCAAGGGCCGCACGACGTTTGTCATCGCACACAGGCTCTCAACCATTCGTTCAGCGGATCAGATACTGGTCGTTGAGAATGGCGAGATTCTCGAACGCGGCACGCACGACGAACTCATCAAGATAGACGGACGCTATAGACAGCTATATGATAAGCAGTACCGATTTGAACAAAATTTGTTTGTGAATCCGGGCGAGGATTTTACCGGAAACGTTCCGGAAACCCTCGCAAAGACAAAACTATAAGGAGACAACATCAATGGCCGATCAACAAAACTACAAGAACCACACCCGCTGGTACCCGTTATTTCATTTTGTGCTGATGCCGCTACTGGCGCTGAATTTTCTCTCGCATCTCGTGCGACTCTTCATGGCGCCGCCCGAAAGCGGCCGCAAGACGCTGGCATTTTGGGTGCTTTTGAGCTTGGTGTTGATATTGATGGCTCTTGTTTCGCGATTGATGGCATTGAAGGCCCAGGATCGTGTCATTCGTCTGGAGGAACGTCTCAGATATCGCGAGATTCTGTCACCGGAGCTTGCCAAACAGGCGTCCGAACTTCCGGTAGATCAAATAATTGCGCTTAGGTTTGCATCGGACGGGGAACTTTCCGAATTGGTTTCAAAGGTAGTCACAGGCGAGCTGAAAACCGGCAATGAGATCAAAATGGCGATCACAAATTGGCGTGCGGACCATCACAGGGTCTGATCGTTGGCTGCCGTTTTCGGCGTTAATTCCTGGCTAATTCGAACTCGATCAACGACCGCAGATGCGGAAATCGATCGACATTTCCGATCGCTCGGTCAACGATACGAAACATCGGGCGGATAAACGGAACAAAGTAGGTCTTGCCGCGAACCGCGGACTGATAGGAAAACGTCCCGACCGCCTTCAGACATCGCTGGATCGTCTGTAGCCTGAATTCATAGGCAAAATCGCCCTCGTCGATCTTGGACATCCCGAGAGTCCGCCTGACGTCAAGGAAATATCGTCTGCGGTCGGCCAGCCATTCCGGCGAAGGCGGTTCGGTTATACGATCAAGCAATAGCGACACGAGATCGTAAGCAGGCGAACCGATTCGTGCATCCTGGTGATCGATGATCCGCATTTTGCCGGTTGAGTCGAGCATCAGGTTCGCCGCGTGAAAATCTCTATGGCACAGCACGATTGCACAAGCCTCAAGATCACGGGCAAGTTCCTCAAACTCCGCGGCGATGGCGGCATTGTCGGCATCGCTGAGCGGCGACTCTAAGTAGGTCTCAAAATAGTGGGTCTTAAAGAACTCCAACTCCCAGAGGAGCTTCTCTTTGTCAAATTTTAGTCGTGATGCGATCGAACCGAGTTCGAATGCCAACGGCGTAGCCGTTTGGATCCGCGCAATCAACGAGATCGCCTCGTTCAGCAACCGCTGCGAACGTTCCTTCGGAGCCTCAAGCAAGACGTCCCTCAGGACAGTATCGCCGAGATCCTCCTGAATTATCACACCTAGTGCACCGTCAAAATCGAAGACCTGAGCAACAGGCAGGTGCGCCGCCAGAAAAAGCTTGGTCACGTCGATAAAGGTCTGCTCCGCGGGGGCGAACGGTTCGGGATAAACGCAAGCTACGGCAGACCTGCCGTTCCATTTGATACGGTAATATTCGCGCGTCGATGCGTCGGCCGTCAACGCCACAAATTCCGCAGGCTGGCCGCGATCCGCCAAAAATCTTGTCAGTCGGTTAACGTATTCAGACATCGAACTAAACACGATGGATCAATTTAAAGGAACTATGTAGTTTTCGCCTTGGACGTAACCCTTCATGGCCTTTTCGGGTATTTCGGTACAATTTCGGACCATGTCGGCCCTGACAATTGCGGCGTTCTCAAAATGCTCTCCGGGTTCGATAGTAACACCGTCGGCAATTATCGTTCTGTAAAGCGTAGCCCCATCGCCGATCGTCACGTCATCCCATAGTACCGAATCCTTCAGGCTGGCGGCACCCGCCAATACACAGTTCCGTCCAAAATGAACATCGCCGCTGCCCATCATTGAAAGCGAAATATCGAGATAACGTGGGATCGTTGAAAGCTCGAACCAGTTTGCGTCCGTAACATATGCTCCGATCTTTTCGCCCTTTGCCAAGGCAGGATTGTAAAATGTCGGAACGATATCCGAATAGACGCCTCGAGGAATATATTCAAAGACGCGAGGTTCTAAGATATGAATTCCGGTGAACATCAGCGGTGTAACGATGTCGTGTTCGACGTCCTTAAGCTCCTCGCCCGAGACCGGAGTCGCATAATCGCCAAAGCCCTTGACAAGGCCGTTTTCAGTTTCGACGATGGTAAATCTTTCCCGTTTGGTGTTTGGCTTAAGGACCATCGTCGCGATCGCCCCAGAATTCCTGTGTGATTCGATGGCGTCCGCAATATCGATATCGCTGATGATCTTGCCGTTAACGATCACAAAAGTGCCGTCTTCAAGGTGGTGCCTTGCATTGTCCAATGCTCCGGCGGTGCCGAGAATTTTAGGGACCTCTCGAGTATATTCGATATGAACCCCGAATTGCTCCCCATTGCCCAGGGCGTCAATGACCGAATCAGGCTGATGGTGCAGATTGACCACGAATTCCGTGATCCCAAATCTTGCGACATACTCCGCGACGTATCCGACCAGCGGTTTACCCAAAAATGGGATCGCGGGTTTTGTGCGGTCTATCGTCAATGGGAAAAGCCGCGTGCCGAAACCCGCCGCAAGGATCATCGCTTTCATAGTTCTGTGGTCCGAGCCAATGCTACATTTTAACGAATCCGCAATAGAAGTCGAGTCGCCCCGCGAGAAAAGAAAAGAGCCGGTGATCGGTCACCGGCTCGAGTCTTTTCATAACCCTTACGGTTATTAGTGTGAATTAAAGTTTGCCACCGGGTAATCGCCGGTCGCACCCCATTCAAACCGTCCGAGACCGGCCGTGCTGCCCAACGTATAGAAGAAATTCTGTGTTGGGTCGCCATTCGGCCGCCAAATCGCGACATCGGTCTTACCGTCGCCGTCATAATCGCCCTGAACAACATAATCGGTTGCAGAGGTTCCAAATACCGCGAACGGAGCCGCACTGATTACTCCTGTGGAACTTGGAACGACAAACCAATTGATACTGCCGCCGATACCGCGTACGACTGCAATGTCGGTCTTACCGTCTCCGTCATAATCGCCGGGGACGATCAGGTCCGTGGGCGTGCCGAAGTTTACCGTATCGGTCGTACCGGTCGCGTACCTACGCCAGAACCTGGCTTGGCCGCCGCCGTCATTTCGCTGAATTACAAAGTCATTCTTGCCGTCGCCGTCATAATCGCCCGGAGCCGGGAAGTCGCCGGTAGTGCCCCACGGAACAAACGTGACCGGGCCGGACTGCGTCGTGCGGTAGAACCATGTGCTCTGATCACCCGGATTCACACCATTGCGGAATACGGCTACATCAGCTTTGTTGTCACCGTTGTAATCACCGACGACCGATGGATCGTCACCGGTTTGGCCAAACAATTCGACCCTTAGAGTGCTCGTTTGGCTCTGGAAAATGTAAAACGCAGCAACGGTCGCAGCACCCGGACGCCACACAGCGATATCCGTCTTGTTATCACCGTCGTAATCCTCAGGAACGAAGAAATCCGATGCCAAACCCCAAACAAAGAAATTCCAGCAGCCGGGCTCGGTCTGTCCATTAGTGCAAGCAAACCAGGTCACCTGACCCGTCGGACCGCCACCGGTGTTGCGAACAACCGAATAATCGGTCTTTCCATCGCCGTTATAGTCAACCGGAGCACTGGCAGGTACCGCGGGGGCGCCTGTTAGAGTTAGACTGGCTGCAGAAACAGCACCGGTATCTGCCGAGCAGCCGTCCGTCACGCGAAGCGTCCATGTGCCATTAGATGTCGGGATCGCCGCGAACGGCGTATTCAATACTGTCGGAGCCGGCGGATTGGTGACACCAGCACCGCCGGTTGGGGTAGTGCGGTAGGTGCCTGTCGGGATCGGCGTCGCAGCGGCTGCAGTCCACCAGTTTGTACCGGCCGCGGCGTCGTTAAAGGTGTACGGTCCGGCCAGATCTGACCCAGAGCCAAAGGCAGTCGCCGTCGTCGCACCCGTCCGCCCAAATAGTGTATGCGACGCGCCGTTCGGAGCGATGAGCACGGCAATAATGTCCCCGGCAAAAGTGTGCACCGGGCCGCCAAATGTCATGGAAACGGAAATATTGGTCGGAGCTCCTGAAATTCCGGTCACGTTAAATGCAACATCTCTGGGAGCTCCAGGCGTCGGACAGGTCGCCCCACCGTCCGGGATCGCTCCGAGATTAGTTCCCGGAAATGTTGTCTGCGCGGCGGAGTAGTTTCCACCATAGAGCAAAACCCCGCACGTCAACGCCAAAACCAATACTGAGTATAAAACGGTCCTACCGCCGTTTCCTGTTCGCCTTGTGAAATTCATATTTGTTTTCCCCACCTTCGAATCAACTGCCTGATCGTCAACAATAATCAAACCGTCCGACTTCGTATTGAACTTAGTAGTGCCATTGAAGGCCGATCTGTACGTAAGTGATGACTGCAAAAGTACTTTGAATCGATGCAATTGTCAAGGATTGTGCGGACTTCCGACAAACAAACGGCTAAGTACTGGCCCACCGGCATCAAATTCTATTCGATAGAACCAAATGCGATCAGAATGTAAAGCTGTACATAATATTCACCGCAAACCGTTTGACCGAACTTATTCTTCTGGTCTAATGTTTACCGCAACACACGGACAGGCAGTCAATAAACTCGATGACGCAAAACACAAACCTCAAGAATGACCGAAGAGAGATATTTGGTTGGATGACCTATGACTGGGCCAATTCCGCCTTTTTTACGACGGTGGTAACCGTACTCGCCGGGCCCTATATTACGGCACTAGCCCAAAATGATGTCGGAAAATCCGGGGTCGTTCTTAGCCTTGGGCCGGCCGGGTCGATCACTGCCGACAACCTCTTTACATCGACTTTGGGCGTGTCCATATTCCTTCAGGTCTTTCTTTTGCCGCTGCTCGGATCTATCGCCGACTTCACCCCACTTAAGAAGAAGATGATGGCCGCCTTTTGCTATGTCGGTGTTATATCGAGTTCGCTGTTGTTCTTTATCAACGGCAGTTCTTACCTTTGGGGATGTCTCTTTCTCTTGGTCGCCAATATCTGTTTTGCCGCGTCCAACGTGTTCTACAACTCATTTCTGGTCGATATCACGACTGAGGACAGGCGAGATAGCACTTCAAGCTACGGCTATGCCGCCGGATACCTGGGCGGCCTGATCATGCTCGTCTTGAATTTAGCGTTGATCAAATTCGGTTCAACGTTTGGCGTCGACCAAGGCCTGGCCGTGAGGATCTCAATGCTGGCTGCCTCGCTCTGGTGGGGCGTATTTGCCGCCGTCACGTTTTACCTGGTTCGTTCCCGTTCACCTGAGCGGATCGTATCGGGAAAGCGTTTGATCTCGGTCGGTTTTATTGAGATCTGGCGAACAATGAGGGAACTTGCCGGGCTTAAGTACACGATGCTGTTTCTGATCGGATATCTCTTGTATAACGACGGCATCCAAACCGTGATACTCAATTCCTCGATATTTCTCTCACAGGAGCTATTTGTTTCAAAGGGGCTCGATTCCGACCCGACATTTCTTCTCGGTATCTTTTTTGTGGCTCAGGTTTTTGCCCTGATCGGCGCCATCGTTTTCGAGAGGATCGCAAGGGTCATTGGAGCCAAACGAACAATCATAACTTGTCTGGCGATCTGGTCGGCGATCGTGATCTACGCATACGGTTTTCTTCAAAACTCTATGCACGCTTGGATAATGGCAGTCTTTATCGGACTTGTACTGGGCAGCACCCAAGCTCTTTCGAGGTCGCTATTTTCTCAGATGATCCCAAAGTCGCGAGAATCGTCCTTTTTCGGGCTCTATGAAATATCGGAAAAGGGAACGTCGTGGATAGGCAATGCGGTTTTCGCCGTCGTCGTTGGAACTACCGGATCCTATAGGCAGGCGATCCTTGCCCTTATAGTTTTCTTTGTGGCTGGTTCGCTTATATTGCTCTTTACAAACACAGCAAAGGCAATTCATGCAGCCGGCAACCTCACCCCCGAAGAAGCAGCAAAACTTAGCAAGTAACTTTATGCAAGTGACACAAAACGGAAGAGGCCGGGGCAATTTGCCCCGGCCTCTTTTGAACTAACAAAGTTAGGCCAAATTAGTGTGTGTTGAAGTTGGGAACGGGATAGTCGCCGTTTGCACCGATCGCAAAGGTCGACACGGTATTGGATGTAGTACCGAGTGACCAGAAAGCTGACACATTAGCCGAGGCAGAGGGACGCCAAATACCGACATCGGTCTTGCCGTCACCGTCATAATCGCCCTGAGCCACATAATCGGTGGCCGAGGCTCCAAACGTTCGGTAATTGATCGCCGAATTCGAGCTATTTAGCCACGCCCACTGGATCGAACCGGACACACCCCTGGCGGTAGCAATGTCGGTCTTGCCGTCTCCATCATAGTCGCCGGGGACGATAACGTCCGTCGGTGTACCAAAAACAACAACCGGCTGTGCCACAAAGGCATCTGTCAGCCGCCAGAAACCAGCCTGGCCACCGCCAAAGTTACGCTGGACCATGAAATCAGCCTTACCATTCCCGTCATAATCGCCGGGAGCCGGGAAGTCGCCATTCTGTCCCCAGGGCACGAATGTCACCGGACCGTTCGCCGTCGTGCGGAAGTACCAAGTGCTCTGAGCACCTGCCGAAGCTCCGCCGCGATAAACGGCGAGGTCGTCCTTGCCGTCGCCATTGTAGTCGCCAACGACTGTCGGATCATCGCCAGTCTGGCCAAATGCCTCCTGACGGAGAGTCGAAGTCGCGCTATTCAAAATATAGAACGATGCAACGGTAGCTGCACCCGGTCGCCAGACCGCGATATCATCCTTGCCGTCGCCGTCATAATCGCCCGAAACGAAGAAGTCGGTCGAAAGACCCCAAGCAGACGCCGCGGTCGGAGCCGCCGAGCCATTGAGATTCCAGAACCAGGTGATCTGGCCTCCGGATCCTCCGCCCGTGTTGCGGACAACGACAAAATCGGTCTTGCCATCACCATTGAAATCAACGGGAGCGTCGCCAGCCGGTGCCGCTGCCGGGATGTATTCGAAGGTATCAATTCCGATAAAGTTCGAGTTGTCACCCGTCGGGCCGCCCAATTCGACAAAGTACCTGAACGCGACGCGGCCGCTGGTCGGGCCTGCGAGACCCGAAAGAGTGATCGTGAATTGAGTCCAAGTTTCGGGGTAAGCACCACCAGTGTCATACACCGGGTTAATATCAAGGAGCAGAGTCGTAAAATCACCAACCGCAATGCTGCCGGTTCCGACATTCGTGCTGGCACCATTTAACGACAAACGAACCTGCATACGATCCGGGAACGGATTCGCGGTCGTTGTACGAGTGTAGAATTTGATCTGGTCGCCATTCGAAAAAGTACGGTTCGGCGTCAGCAGCCAGTTGCTGATCGTGTTAGTGCCGGTCGTATTATTAAAGTTAGCGCCAATGTATGAGTTGGTCGCTCCGCCCTGAGACGTGAACACGGCCGTATTTCCCTGAAACCAAGTCGTCGAGCCGACCGGTACACTGTTGTTTTGTGCCCACCAATTGGGGATCGGGGCAGACCCCGTTCCGCCGGTAGGGGCGACAACGGTGTCAAACCCCTCGGTGAAAGCCTGTGCATTTGCGATAGCGGCACCGGCTCCAAAAATTATCGATAAGGCCAACATCGTCGAAAACGTTCGAATGAACGATCCGATTGACCTGAAATCACTGATCTTTTGCATAATTCGTATGAGTCTCCCCTGATTTGATCAAGACGGTATTACGTCTAGTTGTCCCGAACAAAATTGTAATTGTTGATCTAAACACCGAAACTTTACTTCAGTTTCCACCCGCTGTCAAGACAATCGCTCGTTTCACTCAGCAAATATCGATGTTTCACTGAAAGTGGAAATGCCTAATACCAGCAGTTTTCCAAGATCGAATCAAGCTTTGCCGGCCCGCTGAGATTCTCAGTTTTCTGCACTCTGAAATTTGAAAATCACTCTTAAGACGGATAGATTTGTTTTGAGGACGAAAAAAATGTTCAAAAACTCAAGCGAAAGGATCATCACGATCTTTGGTGGATCGAAATGCACCGAGGATTCGGCCGAGTACAAAGAAGCCCTGGCTCTTGGCGCAATGCTCGCGGAGGCCGGATACACGATCTGTACCGGGGGCTACTTGGGGATAATGGAAGCCGCTTCCCGCGGGGCACGCGAGAAAGGCGGACGTGTGCTCGGGATCGTAATGAACCAATTCAAGTCGGAGCCGAACCGATTTCTCACTGACAAGGTCGCCACCGATCACTTCTATGATCGGCTCCAGAATCTGATAATGAGATCTGCCGGTTTTGTGGCATTTCGCGGCGGAATGGGCACTGTAACCGAGATCTCGCTTGTGTGGAACAAACTGCAGACCAAGGTCATAGAGACTCGTCCGCTTGTGCTTTTGGGTGCATGTTGGCGGCCCGTTGTCGATGCTTGGCAATCTTCGCTCGTGGTGAGCGATGCCGATGTGTCCATCCTCGATTTTGCCGATAGCGCAAATGAGGCATTCACCATAATTGACAGTAAAGTCAAAGGAGTAACTGTATGAACTGTCCGAAATGCACGATGACCATTCGTGACGATGCTAAGTTTTGCGGTTCTTGCGGGTTCACGATCCAGCAGTCGACCGCTCACGGCATTGATCCGACTGGTCAGGCACAACCGCAAACGCCGCCTCCGGGCACGGCCTTCAACTTCGACACCGATGGCCGCGGCCAGGGCCGTGGATACACGTGGGAAATTGAACATCAAGGTGCATTTGCGTTGGCGGTCGTCAGCCTGCAGGCAGGTCAGTCGATCTCGGCAGAGGCCGGAGCGATGGTCTCGATGTCGGGGAATGTCGAATTGATGTCAGAAATGAAAGGCGGGGTCTTTGGTGCCCTTAAGCGTGCGGTCGGCGGTGAATCTGCCTTTGTATCAACGTTTACCGCTGGTGGAGGCCCGGGCGAAGTGACTCTGGCGCCGGGTGCTCCGGGCGATATTGCCGGGCTGGAGATGCGCGGACAGACCTTCTGCGTACAGTCGAGTTCCTATCTTGCGGGCGATGTTTCGCTTCAGGTCGACACAAAAATGGGTGGAGCTAAGTCGTTCTTTGGGGGCGAAGGGCTTTTCCTGCTCCAGGTTTCCGGTACCGGGTTACTCCTCGTTTCGTCATTTGGGGCCATCCACCGGAAGAAGCTTCTTCCCGGTGAGCAGTATGTCGTGGATACAGGTCATTTGGTCGCTTGGGAAGGCCATATGCAATACAACCTCAGAAAGGCGGCAAAGAGCGGCTTTTTGCGAAGCTTTTTAAGCGGCGAGGGAATGGTGGCCGAATTTAACGGGCCTGGCGAGATCCTGATTCAGACCCGCAATCTGGCCGCATTCGCGGGTTTGCTGAAACCGTTCTTCCCGAGTCAGGGAGGCGGCAGCGGCGGTGGTTTCAGTTTCGGCAGCTGACTGGTTTTTTGGTTTCATAATCGTCAGATCGCCAATATTTGACACTTGGAAGTTAAAAGCACATTTCCGCCCTCCGGGTCAGAGGAACATTCCATTGAGGTGCTCGCGACCGCGGTCTCCCGTGGTATCGCATCGGGCAAGGCAGTCTGCCTGTTTGGCACGAAACGTCAATATTTCCTTACCCGGATCTCACCAACAGCGGTCGATGATGAGGTTGCAAGGTTCCATGGTGCGGTCGCCGCCGCTTGTGAGCAGTTGTCAAGACTTGTGAATGACGGCGATCCGGCCGCACGAAGCTCGGCCGGGATATTCGATGCCCACTTATTGATGCTTGAACACTCGACATTGGCGTCCGACGTGGAAAGCTTCATTCGTAAACGTCTTGTCAGTGCAGAATGGGCCTTGAGGCAGATCGCCGAGGACTTCGCCGACAAACAATCATCAATTTCTGACGCAAATCTTCGTGACAGGGTCTCGGATTTTGAGGACGTCTGTGAGCGCGTTCTAAGCTCACTCGACGGTGGCGGCATCGATCTTCCGACCATCCCGCCTAACTCAGTTATCGTCGCCTCGATCATTCGTCCTTCGACCTTGATCGAACTCGGCCGTCATCGACCGGTTGCGATCGTGACCGAACACGGCGGTTGGACTTCACATTCATTCATAATGGCACGCGAGATGAAGATACCTGCGGTCACCGGTGTCAAGTCAGCGTTGCGGTTGATCCGGGATGACATGCCACTACTCGTCGACGGCTATTCGGGGAGACTGGTCATTAACCCGACAGCAGCTGCCGTTGCGGGTTCAACGGCCTTTGACCGCTCGGCAACGCCTGCAAGTTCTGCTAATTTGCACGGTTCAACGACTGCAGATGGACGCGAGATCGTGTTGCGTGCAAATGTGGATCGCCTGGACCAAGGGTTTTCCTTATCGTCGGCGGGAACGAAGGGAATCGGTTTGTTGAGATCGGAATATCTCTTTCCGAACATTATTGGCGGCCTGCCCGGTGAGCAGACTCAGTTCGAGGCATTTGACCGTGTGGCCGAGGCTTGCGGCCCCGACGGTGTTCGGATACGAACCTTTGATCTCCACGTCGACCATCTTACATATTTGGCTGAAGACCGTGAATTGAATCCTGCACTCGGCCTCCGTGCGATCAGGCTGAGTTTCGCCGATGAAAAGCGATTTCGCGAGCAGATACGGGCGATTCTGCGGGCAAATTCGCGCGGGAACGTGAGTATCGTCTTACCGATGATCTCCGGCGTAGCCGATATCACAAGGGTACGCAGGTTGATCGCCGAAGAAAAGCAGGTTCTTTTCGATAATGGTTCTCCACTGCCCGATCTGCCTGTTGGAGCGATGATCGAGGTGCCGGCCGCGGTAATGACCATTGATAATATCGTCAAACACGTCGACTTCATCTGCCTCGGGACCAACGACCTTGTCCAATATTTGCTTGCCGCCGACCGCGATAATGAAGCGGTTGCCGCAAATTACCAAACTCTGCATCCTTCTGTTATCCGATCTATCTCAAGTGTCATCCGCGCGGCTGATCAGGTTGGCATCAGCACCGTTGTCTGTGGCGAAATGGCAGGATCCCCCTTTTACCTGCCGCTGCTTATCGGATTGGGGGCGAGAGAGTTCAGCATGAACCCCAATTCTCTAAACTCGATCCGGTCGGTGGTCGCAGGTATTTCTTTTGAAGAGGCTAATGATCTGGCGCGACATGTCGCAACATTCGAAACTGCGGAAGAGATCGAGAAATATCTCCGCGATTTCTACTCCGACAATTGGCCGCATTTGCAGCCGTTGAGTCCTGTCACGGCTCGCTCAGAATAGATTTTTTCGAAGGCGCCGTAAAAAAATAGAATTTAACATTGTTTGAACGTTTATTCGGGCAGAGGCCGGAATGTGCCCCTTCCGGCTCCTGAAAGAACGAATGAATGTGCGAGCTAAAATAGTAAAGAGAATAGCGATCACCTTAGCGACCACGGTGTTCCTGACGTCCGCCGTATTTTCTCAGGCAATAACGTCGAACTTTGAAAGCAATTTTGGCCGGGAGATGCACGCCGCTAATGTCCCTAAAACAGTCGAGGCGAATTCGAAGTCACTTCACCCCTCGATGCTGTACCACATTGGGCCGTTCGATCAGGTAAAGATCTCGTTGCTGAACGCGAATTTTGCACCACGGGTCCTGCGGGTAAACGGCGAAGGATGCATAAATTATCCGCTGGCGGGCGAAAAGGTATGTCTTGCGGGTCTGACACCACCGGCGGCGGAACATTCGCTAAGCGCCGCGATCAAGCTGTTCGACAATACCGTCGTGAAGATCGAGATATTGGAATACGCGAGTCACGTTATCAATATCACCGGATCGGTCGCCCAACCCGGAGAGCAACAGATCACGCGCGACGCCGTGCCGTTCTTTGTTGTTCGGGCCGGAGTTTTGCTCGATCCGCAGGCCACTTCGGTACGGGTCATTCGCAACGCCTCGCAGGTGACTGCCGAATTCCGTCTGAGCGATCCGGCACTAAGCGAGATCTACATATATCCGGGAGATACGGTCGAGTTTTATTGATACTTTTCGACGAAACATTGAATTCTTGTTAAAAGAATAGAATTGTTCAACAATTCTTGTTATACTCCGATAGCCTTATTTCGGAGCACGCCGGGCAGTCGCGGGTGCAATAGCACACGAGGAAAGTCCGAACACCAAAGGGCAGCGAGCCGGATAACGTCCGGGCATTTGCCAAGGGCAAGTGACGACAAGTGCAACAGAGAACAGACCAGCCCGAAAGGGTGATGGGTGAAACGGTGAGGTAAGAGCTCACCGGCGTCGGTGGTGACATCGGCGGCCAGGTAAACTCCTCGTGGTGCAAGATCAAATAGGGAATCGCAGAATGTAGGCGGCCCGCTTACTGTCCAAACCGAAAGGTGAGGCGGCGCTTCCGGGTAGATCGCTTGAGCCTGACGGTAACGTCAGGCCTAGATGAATGATTGCCGTCCGCCGCAAGGTGGATACAAAATTCGGCTTACAGGCGTGCTTCGAACTAACAGGCACTCTCAAATCAATTGGTCCTAAATGGAGGGATTTTGCTGCTATGGCAAATCGCAAAGGAGTTTTTATCGGGGCATACGTGCCCAATGAGCTAAAAGAATCGCTTCGTCGCCGAGCGGCTGCCGAGCACCGGACACTCTCTCAAGAGATCACGAGAATTCTCGTTGAGGCCGTCCATGGAAAAGGTCTGCCGGCCGGAAGCGTTGACAGGCGAAATGCCAACGCGGTGCCTCGCCGCCGAGCGACCGATCCGCCGATCCGCCGCCGGGCCGAGGATCTGCCATATTTGGCGGACGACGGTAAGAAATAGTTTTTTAAGATCCCATTTAGGTGCATCGCCAGTCTAACGATCGGCGATGCATTTTTCTGTTTATCGCGGCCGTTTGATAAGATAGTGGTCAATGAATAGCAAGGTAATAACGGCAGCGATCTTGGGAACCATTGCGGGTGCGATCGGTGGATTCATGCTCGCAAATTCGCTAAATCGCTCGGAGGTCAATGCCCTGCGGGCACAGAGCGAGAATCGACCGGCCGCCGCTCAGGCGTCAAACCGGCCTGATGATCCGATGAATATTAACATCGACGAGATCAAGGCAAAGGTCGCCGAGGCAGACGCAAATCCGTCTAATTTTGGCTTTCAAAAGAGCCTCGGGATCGCTCTTTACCGCTATGGCACGCTCAAACGCGACGCGGACATCGTCACCGAGGCCGCGAGGCTGCTCGAGAGGGCTCACGGTATCGACTCCAAAGACTATGACGTGATCGTCGGCCTTGGAAATTCTTATTTCGATCTCGGGTACTTTCGAAAGGACTCGGCGAACCTGAAAAGGTCCCGTGAATATTACAAACTCGCCCTCGACCAACGGCCAAAGGACGCCGACGTGATGGCGGATGTCGCACTTTCGTACTTTTTGGACGAACCTGCCGATCTCGGCCGTTCAGTGGACGAATTCCAGAAGGCTCTTCAGGCCAACCCAAAGCATGAAAGGGCACTTACCTATTTGACGCAGACCTACATGCGGCAGGGCAACTTTGACGAGGCGGGAAAGGTTCTCGAAAAGCTCAAATCGGCCAATCCGAAAAATGAGTCGGTCGATGAACTTTCTCGCCTTATAGCCGCCAAAGAGGCTCCGCCGATCAAATGAGAGAATTTGTCATAATTTTGATCGTCATCCTGATCTTGCTTGGGTTGACCGCTTACAAGTACCGTCGGCAGATCGCGATGATCATCGGCTTTGGCAAGATGCTGCGTGATGCTCGGGCCGATATCAGACGATCCGCCTCTCCTCGACGGATCGATCATGAACCGTCTGAACTCGTTTGCTGCACCAGGTGCGGAACGTGGGTGCCGCAGGATCGAGCGATCAGGTTTGATGCCAAGACCTACTATTGTTCCCAGGATTGTGTAAGAAGTGCGATGACCGCTGCGTAACCCTCACGGAACGAAGGTTGTAAGGTACCAGCGGATCATTTGTTCACCGAAGAGCATCGAGACGATCGAACCTACCCCGAGAAATATTCCGAATGGGATCTGTGTTTGGAGATCTTTCTCTTTCTGTCGGGACACCAGGGCAACACCGGCGATCGCACCCGTAAATGCTCCAATGAATATCGTCAGCAGCGTGAGCCGCCATCCGAGTAACGCACCGATCCCGAGCAGCAGTTTAACATCGCCAAGGCCCATCGCATCAACGCCGCGCAGAGCCTTCCAGATCGCACCGACAGCCCACAACGAACCGCCGCCGATCAGGGCACCGAATAATGCTCCTGCAAGCGAGACCATCCAACCGGGATAACCGACGAGCCATGAGATCGGGCCGTGACCCGTGTCAGAAAAATAACTCCCGGCAAATGCGAGCGGAAAGGCCACACGAACGATGAGAGCGAGGATGAACATCGGGTACGTGATCACGTTCGGCAGTATCATGTGGTCGGCATCGATAAAGACGAGCGCCGTCATCGTCGCTGCAAACGCCAGAGCGACCGGCAAGTATGGCGTAAGACCGACCTGAAAATAGACGACGGCAAACAAGCACGCGGTCAGAAGTTCAATTGCCGGATACCGCCACGATATCGGTTCGTTGCAACTGCTGCACTTACCGCCGAGTATCAACCAGCCTAAGATCGGAATATTGTGGTAAAACTTGATCGACGACTTGCAGTTAGGACAAGCCGAGCCGGTCAGCAGCGAGAGTTCGTTCGGCACGCGGTAAATGACGACATTCAGAAAGCTGCCGATACATGCCCCGAGTACAAAGACGAATAGGTAGCCGATCCAATCAGGAACACCAGGAATCGCCTCAAGTAACGCCAAAATAGTTATTTGCATTGTTGTTCGCACGGAACGGGCCGGATCATTTGCGGCCCGAACAATGATAATGCGTTCAGCCCGAAAAGGGAAGATTACCCATAAAAGTCACAGTTGGCCGGAGCAATTCTTATGGTCATAACGCAAAACAGCAAAAGTTAGCCAAAAGCAACGCATTTTCCTAGCAAAGATATGTAACTTAAATTATGATTGGGATATTGCGACTAGCTCGTCAAATATCTCAACAATAAGGAACTAACCGATTGGAACCGACTAACGTAAAGGACCCCGAGTATTTTCACAAAGTTGTCGATTGCCAGTACGCTTGTCCGGCCCACACGCCGGTGCCGGAGTACATCAGGCTGATCGCCGAGGGCAGGTACACCGAGGCGTACATGATCAACTGGGACTCGAATGTTTTTCCCGGTGTGCTTGGCCGCACGTGTGACCGTCCTTGCGAGCCTGCTTGCCGACGTGGAAGGCTCGAACAGGAACCGGTCGCCATTTGCCGTTTGAAGCGTGTCGCGGCTGACAACCGCGACGATGTCATCCCATATATGCCTCAAGGGCCGTTCGCTCCAAATGGTAAAAAGGTCGCGCTTATCGGCGGCGGGCCGGCCAGCCTGACGGTCGCCCGCGATCTGGCTCCGCTCGGATACGAAGTGCATCTATTTGACGAGCAGAAGCTCGGCGGCGGCTTTATGCGGTCGCAGATCCCCGCATTCCGGCTGCCCGAAAGAGTTTTGAATGATGAGGTCGATTACGTCCTCAGGCTCGGCATCCATACGCATTTCGAGCATTATGTCTCGAGCCTCCGGGACGTACTCGCCAAGGATTACGACGCCGTATTTGTCGGCACCGGTGCTCCGCGTGGCCGCGACCTGCCCGATCTGCCCGGACGACAGGAAGGTGCCGCAAATATCCATATCGGCATCAACTGGTTGGGTTCGGTGGCCTTTGAACACACACATTCGATCGGCAAACGCGTCATCGTCCTCGGCGGCGGCAATACGGCGATGGACTGCTGCCGCACCGCTCGCCGTCTGGGCGGCGAAGACGTCAAGGTGATCGTCCGTTCGCCCTTCGCCTCGATGAAGGCAAGCCCGTGGGAAAAGGAAGATGCGATGCACGAGGACATCCCGATCATCGACAATCACGTGCCGAAGAGCTTTGTTGTCGAGTATGGAGTCCCGCCTTCAGGCGGCCCCGACTCGGCAAATGAGTCCGCTAAAGCGGGGACTCAAAGCGCGCGTCTAGTCGGAATGACGTTTGAAAAGGTCGAGGCCGTTTACGACGAGAACGGCAAACGATCGCTTGTTCCGACCGGCGAGCCTGATGTTTTTTATCCCGCGGACGATGTCCTGATCGCCGTCGGCCAGGAAAATTCGTTCCCTTGGATCGAACGCGACCTCGGTATTGAGTTCGACAAATGGGAAATGCCCATAGTTGACCGCAAAACCTTCCAGTCGACTCACCCGAAGGTTTTCTTCGGCGGAGACGCGGCCTTTGGGCCGGAGAATGTGATCACTGCCGTCGCTCATGGCCATCAGGCGGCGATCTCGATCGATCTCTTGTGCAAAGGCGAGGATGTCAACAAGCGCCTCGACCCGTTCGTAAACCTCGTTTCGCAGAAGATGGGCATACACGAATGGGCATACGATAGCGAAGTCGCCAAAGACCAGCGATACGTTGTACCGCAGGCCCCTAAGGAATTGACGCTAAAGGACCGCAAGAGGGAAGTCGAGCTCGGCTTCGATCCGCTCGCGGGCTACAAAGAGGC
>JAIBCA010000100.1 GCA_019694345.1 Pyrinomonadaceae bacterium
TTCTCGACGCTTCCCACGCCCTAAAGGGCGTGTCTAGGCTAGAACAACGAAGTATGCGTTTGCACGCAGCTGCTACCAATGATCTATTGACTGTGACCATCCTTAGTTCCAAAATCGGCTAGTCGTGGGCCATCGACATCGTCGTATATCGGACGAGTCTCTTCCAAATTCTAAAGTTCCGTTGGAACGATCATCACAAGATAGAGCAGAGAAAGCATCCTGGTCTGGAAGAAAATCCCCGAGCCAAATCTTCTAAGCATTCCCGCAATATCTTCAGATTGTCGCCGTAGTAGAGAGTGCTCATTGCTTCGGATTTGTGGACAGTGTATCAGATACGTTATCGATCACTAACCTGTGGGTGTGCTGTATAATGTTGAGATAATCGATGGAACCTCTAGCAAGTAAGATCAGGCCGTTGAGTCTGGACGAGTACGTCGGGCAGGAGGATCTTGTCGGCGAGGGCAAGCCTCTGCGGCTGGCGATCGAGGAAGGGCATATCTTCTCGTTCATACTGTGGGGCACGCCGGGGACCGGTAAGACGACGCTCGCGCGGATCTACGCTAATGCCCTGAACGCCGAGTTTTACGAGCTTTCGGCCGTCTCGGCGGGAAAGGAGGATATTCGGCGGATCGTTGCCGAGGGACAAGAGGCCAGGGACAAGGGGCGAGGCAAGAGAACGCAGGAGTTGTTTGGCGGCGTGGCTGCCAACTCTGAACAAGGCGGGGAGCTTGGAGGACGGCCAAAGGTGCTTTTCCTCGACGAGATCCATCGGTTCAACAAGGCACAGCAGGATTTTCTGTTGCCGTACGTCGAGAGCGGCCGGCTGGTGCTGATCGGCGCGACGACCGAGAATCCGAGCTTTGAGGTGATACCGGCACTTTTATCGCGAATGCGCGTTTTCGTGCTGAAGGAGTTTTCCGACGCCGAAATGGCCGCGATCATCGACCGAACGGGCTGCACGCTCGACGACGAGGCCAAATCCTGGCTGATCGAGATGGCCAATGGCGACGCTCGCCAGGCGATCACCATGATCGAAAATACCGCGAGCCTCTATGACGCCATCACGCTCGATTCGCTAAAGGAAACGCTGCAGAACAAATTTCTGCGATACGACAAAAAGGGCGAGGAACATTACAACGTCATCTCGGCATTCATCAAATCGATGCGTGCGTCAAAACCGGACGCCGCGATCTATTACCTCGCACGCATGCTCGAATCGGGCGAGGACCCGAAATTTATTGCCCGCCGCATGGTCATTTTTGCATCCGAGGACATCGGGCTTGCCCAGCCGACCGCTCTGGTCGTCGCCAACGCCGTGTTTCAGGCAGTAACGACCATCGGTATGCCCGAGTGCGTTCACAATCTGGCTCACGGCGTGGCCTTTCTCGCGAGGGCCGCCAAGGACCGTTCGGCGACGAACGCCATCGGTGCCGCGATGGAAGACGCCAAGAAATTAGGCAATCTGCCCGTGCCGATGAAGATCCGCAACGCTCCGACCAAACTTATGAAAGAGATCGGCTACGGCAAGGACGAGGGCAACGACCCCGAGGGCGATCTGTTGCCCGAAAAGCTGCGCGGGAAGAAGTATTTTGAGTAAGCGGTCGACCACCGATCAAAAGAGAACAGAGAGAGAGGAGAAACCAATGAAACACATGATCGCGGTTCTGGTAATTATTGCTTCGTGCGTGATCAGCTCGGTCGGGCAGTCCGAAAAGGACATCGTGCCGACCCGCGAAATGGAGCGGATCAACTGGATGGACTTTAAGGCCGCCGTACCGTCCAAGGTGCAGACCGTCCTGCTGCCGACAGGCACGCTCGAACCGCACGGCGTGATCAATAACGGCGCCGACAACACCGCGCCGTTTGCGATCGCAAGATCCATTGCGCGTCGGACCAACGCGATGATCGCACCAACGCTCGCGTACGGCATTACCGGCTCGATGGAGGCATATCCGGGGGCGTTCCAGATCAGCGAGGCGGCGTATCGGCCGTTCGTCAAACAGATCCTCGAGGGGCTCGCCAAGAACGGGTTTCGCAACATCATCATCCTTAACGGCCACGGCGGCGGCCAAACCGCGGTGCTCAACGCCGTCGCGGCCGAGGTCGCGACTGAACGCAAGGTGAGGACGCTGGTCATCAACTGGTGGTCTTTCGCATCCGACGAGACCAAAGAGGTCTTTGGCGAAGACGGCGGCCATGCCGGCTCGAACGAGACGGCGTTCATTCAGGCCATCGACCCGACGCTCGTACATCCCGAGAAATATTCCGGGCCTGAAATGACGACCGCCTATCCGACTGCCGGCACATGGTCAGCCGTGCCGTTCCCGTCGTCGATCGGCCTCTATCAAAAAGGCCAGGGATTTCCGAAGTTTGAACAGGCAAAGGCCGATCTTTATTACAAGAAAGTCACGGATAAGGTTGCCGCATTGATCATCGATACGGTGAAAAAGTGGGACCTGGCCGGGCTCTAGGAAAAGGTCAACCCCGTTCTTTTGTGTACTTTACAATTATTGGCAGGTCGAATAACATTTTCGAGTTTGAAAGGCTTTCGCTGACTAACTTATGCCCGATAGGTCAAAACCCATCAATACCCGCGACGCGATCCTCGACGCGACCGACCGTTTGCTCGCGCGTGAAGGGTACAAAAGGATGACGATCGACGAACTTGCTCGCGAGGTCGGCATCGGCAAGGGCAGTATCTATCTTCATTTTACGAGCAAAGAGGAGATCGCCCTCTCGCACATAGACCGTATCGTCGAACGCCTGAAGGCCCGGCTCAGACAGATCGCAGACGGACCCGCACCCGCCGGCGAACGTCTGCACAAGATGCTCCTGGAACGCGTGCTTTACCGCTTCGACAGCGTCCAACACTACACACAGAGCCTCGACGAACTGCTCTCGCGTTTGCGCGTTCAATTGCTCGCAAGGCGGAAAAGGTATTTTAGCGAAGAGGCGAGGATCTTTGCCGATGTGATCGCCGGCGGTGTCGAGAGCGGCGAGTTTGCTCCGACCGACCCGCTCGCGGCCGCAAGCGTGCTTTTGGAGGCGACGAACTCGCTCCTGCCCTACAGCTTAAGCTCGGCCGAACTTGGCTCCCGGCCGGAGATCGAATCGCGGGTCGCCGGTATCGCGTCGGTCCTGATCAAAGGACTGACGAGCTAAACCACACTAACGCTTCCAATAGTTTTTTATCTTGAGATCGAGCATCGGAAATGCACAGTATTCGACCGTGCGTCCGGTCTCGCGGAGCTTTTGGACCATCGAAATGGCGGCGTCGGCATTTCGCGTATGGACGATGATCGTGGCGGCACGCTGAAGGTCGGGATTCTCATTCAAAAACAGGGCGATGGCATAACCGGTCTGGGCGAAATCATCGTGGTCGTTCGACTCGTAATGGTGCGGCAACAGGTCGTGATCGAGGAATATTGCGTCGTAGACCGAACTTTCGAGAAACATCTTGGCCTCCTCGACATTTTCGGCGATATCCAGATGATCGCCGTCGAAACGCTTGGCGAACCATCGATGCCGGCGTCGGTCGTCATCAAGCAGCATCACCGCGATCGGCGTCCTTTCGGAACTAAGGTCTGCCAACCCGAATCTGATCATCAAACTGCGAATAAATCCCATAAACGCTCTATTTACTAGACTATATCATATGTCGCACGGCCGCCGCTTGAATTGGCCGTTGCCGATGCTATAATCCAAATGACCTCGAGGCAACCACACCGATATGACGACCGATAATACCAAAAAGCACGGCCTGAAAGCCGTTCCGAAACTCCGCTCAGTTGAGTCAGG
>JAIBCA010000133.1 GCA_019694345.1 Pyrinomonadaceae bacterium
TCGTTCTTCCATTTGTTGATGAATTTCTCGGTGTAGGCAAGTGCGGCCTCGGGCGTCTTGTTGTCCGAGACCGGAAATCTAATGATCGTCTCGCCGAGCACACCACGCATACCCGCCTTTTTGGTCTCGTCGGCGACCGCGTCTTCGAAATAGTACATGTCGCAGTAGGTCGTCGTCCCGCCGCGGATCATCTCAGCCATACCGAGCCGCGTGCCTGCCCGGACAAACTGCTCGTTGACGTTCTTTGCCTCGGCAGGAAAGATGAATTTCGTGAGCCAGTCGTTGAGGTCGAGGTCGTCCGAAATGCCGCGAAACAGCGACATAGCCGCGTGCGTGTGTGTGTTTATCAGGCCCGGAATGACGGCCTTGCCCGTTGAGTTGATCGTACGTCTCGCGGTCAGGTTCTTGGTCACAACTGCCCTCGGCCCGACACTCATTATCTTTCCGTCCTTTATCGCAACCGCGCCGTCCTCGATAACTCGTCGCCCTCCGTCCATCGTTACGACCGTGCCGCCAACGATCAAAAGATCGCAAACCGCCGGCACAACATATTTGTCACGATGCGGCACCGTCTGCCCAAAAGTCGATATTGTCGAGGTGAAAAGAAGAAGGAATGAAAAATAGTATTTCAGCTTATCCATAGCTGAATTTACATCAATTAGGCTGATAAAGGCAAACAAAGGTCATTTCGATGCACAAACAGCCGAAAAAGGAATTTGCCTCACCCACGCGGATAAATGATCTGAGGGTCGATCATTTTAAGAACTTCGAATCGAAAGCCCGCGGTAGCAGTTCGCTCATTTGGATCGTTTCGGTCTTGCCTTCGAGGTTTGAGAGTATCACCGGAACGTCGCCGCAAAACTCCCAGATGATCTGGCGGCAGACTCCGCACGGCGGCGTCAATTCTTCGGTATCGACGACGACGGCGATCCGCGTAAACCGCTTTTCGCCGCACGAGATGCCCTTCCATATCGCGACCCGCTCGGCACACACCGTCAGGCCATAGCTTGCCGATTCGACATTGCACCCGATGTAGATGTCACCATTTTCGGCCTCAACGGCAGCGCCGACCTGAAAGTCGGAATACGGAGCGTACGCCCGCCCTCTGGCCTCGGTGGCTGCGTCGATCAGTTTTGTTTCGTTTTCGTGCACTTATAACCTCGTTGCGGCATTTTGCTCGCTCAATCTCTCGCGAACCAGGCCGCAAAGCAATTCGACGCTGACACTCGTCTGTCCGCCCTCCGGGATGATGACATCGGCATGACGCTTGGACGGCTCGACAAACTCAAAATGCATCGGCCGGATCGTCCGCTCGTATTGCTCGAGAGTTCGTTCGAACGTTCGGCCGCGTTCGGTCGAGTCGCGCCGCAGCCGCCGCATCAGCCGGATGTCGTCCGGCGTATCGACGTAGATCCGCACATCCAGCAGGTCGAGCACGCGCGGTTCGGCAAATATCAAAATTCCCTCGACGATGACGACCGGTTTCGGTTCGATCACCTCGATGCGGTCGCTCCGCGTGTGCGTCGCAAAATCGTACATCGGCATCTCGACGGCCAACCCCTGCTTCAAACGCAGGATGTGATTGACCAGCATGTCGCTGTCGAGCGAGTCCGGATGGTCAAAATTGGCCTGATGACGCTCGTCGAGCGGCATATCAGCCAGATTTCGGTAATACGAATCCTGTTCGACCAGCACTACTTGTTCGGCACCGACAGCATCGACTATCGCGCGTGCGATCGTCGTCTTTCCCGATCCTGTTCCGCCGCAAATTCCTATGATCATAAACTGTAATTTACCGCAGAGGGATAGGCTGAGCGGGGAAGACAGGGATCCACTCTCATTCCTCTTCGGCCAAACTCGGATCTAACCGATCCTCACTATTATCCGCCGCAACAGCTCCTTGAATACCTCGGCGACCCTTGCTCCGGTCTCCATCACTTCCTCGTGATTTATAGTCTCGCAGCTAAGGCCGGCCGCAAGATTGGTAATGCACGAGATACCGAGAACGCGCGTGCCCTGATGGCGCGCCGCGATCGCCTCCGGAACCGTGGACATGCCGACCGCGTCGGCTCCCAACAAACGGTACATGTGGATCTCGGCCGGCGTCTCGTACGTCGGGCCTGACAGAGCGCAGTAAACGCCCGCGTTAATAATATCGGTCAGCGTATCGTCAAGGCCATTTTCAAATCGCTCGCGGGCGATGGCGGCGGCTTCCTCGAGGGCAATGTGTCTGAACTCGCGGTCGTATACCTCCGTCATATCCGGAAATCGCGGGCCGAACCGCGTGTCGTTCGGGCCACGCAGCGGGTTTACGCCGAGACAGTTCAGGTGGTCAGCGATCAGCATCAGCGAGCCCGGCAGCATGTCAGAATTGAGGCTGCCCGCGGCGTTGGTCAAGATCAGATTCTTGATGCCCAGCAAACCGAACGTCCGTACCGGCAGCATCACCTGCTGCATGTCGTAACCCTCGTAATAATGAAATCTGCCCTGCTGAACCGCGACCGAAACCCCGCCGACCTCGCCCAGCACGAGTTGCCCGGCGTGCCCCTCGACCGTCGATCGGGCGAATCCCGGGATATCTTCGTACGGTATCCGGACCGCATCGGCTAGTTCGTCGGCAAACGCACCGAGCCCGCTGCCCAGCACGATCGCCGTTTTGAGCTCGCCCGAGTATTTCGACCTAATAAATTCAGCAGCCGCAGCCGCATTTTCGTAAGACATGATCCTGATCTGACTACAAATAGAGATTTAGCCACGAATCGCACTTAATACACAAATAATGGGATTTGAATTCGTGTAATTCGTGCAATTCGCGGCAAACGATCCGCCGAACGATCAATTCTCTTTTCTGTACGGTATTCCCAGTGCCTTGGGCGCTCGCGACAGGCCGATAAAACCGGCCAGAACGATGATCGTCAAAACGTACGGTATCATCTGTATGAACTGCACCGGCACATCCTCACCCGACGGCATTTTGATGACGCCCTGCATCTGTATCGCGAGTGCCTCGGTAAAGCCGAAAAAGAGACAGGCGAACAGAACCGGGATCGGCTTCCACTTGGCAAGTATCAGAGCGGCAAGGGCGATATAGCCGCGGCCCGCCGTCATTCCGCGAGTAAAGAGCGACGATTGGCCGATCGAGAGGTACGCACCACCGGCCGCCGCCAACACGCCGGACATAATTACCGCAATATAACGGAGTTTGAGAACGTTTACGCCGGCGGCGTCTGCCGCCTCAGGATTTTCGCCCGCCGCCCGTATGCGGAGCCCGAACGGCGTCTTGTAAAGTATGTACCAACAGACCGGGATCAGAGCGAACGCAAGGATCGACGCGATCGAGATGCGGTTGTAAAAATCCGGCAGCAGAAACTCTTTGGCGATCTGCTGTGTCGAGCCCGCCGAATCGTATATGCGGCTACTGATCACGGCCGGCAGCCCGAGCATCAGCAGACTGACCGCAAATCCGGCAACCACCTGGTCGGCCTCGAACTTGATGACCGCGATCGCAAAGATCATCGCAACAAATGCCCCGGCCGCAACTCCGCAAAGAAATCCCAGATATGGGTTGCTCAATTCATAGGTCGCGACCGCCGCTGTGAACGCCCCCGTCAGCATCAGGCCCTCAAGCGCGATGTTGATCACACCGGCGCGCTCCGAGAACATTCCGCCCAGTGCGGCAAAGATCAGCGGCGTCGCCAAACGGATCGACGAGAAAAGCAAAATGAGCAGAAATGTCGGCGTTAGAATATCTCCCATTCTATTTCCTCGTAAATTTCTGGAGTGAAGCGACAAA
>JAIBCA010000039.1 GCA_019694345.1 Pyrinomonadaceae bacterium
ATCGAAATTCGTCCGAAGTCATATCGGATGGTTCATAACACTGAAAGACGATGCCAAAAATTGGACGTTCTTCCGATTGAGGCGACGATCGGTCAATCTCTGCCGTTGCTGCCCTATATCGAAAAGCCGGCCCGGCTGAGCATTGTTTCAAACCCGGCCTTGTCGACCGCCTTAACATAGGCGTCTCGGGGTTCGACCGTACCATTTTGAACGTGCTCAAATAGTGCGTCATTGAGCATCACCATACCAAGATTTTTCCCTGTTTGCATCGCCGAGGGAATCTGGAATGTCTTTCCTTCGCGGATCAAGTTGCTAATGGCCGGCGTGACGATCAAAACTTCAAGAGCAGCCACACGGCCGCCGCCCTTCTTTGGCAACAGAGTCTGGGCGATCACACCCCGTAGCGATTCCGAGAGCATCACACGGATCTGCTGCTGGCGGTCGGCGGGGAACTGATCGATAATGCGGTCAACCGTGGATGCAGCGGTCGTAGTGTGCAGTGTTCCAAATACCAGGTGACCGGTTTCGGCGGTTTCGATGGCGATCGAGATCGTTTCGAGGTCGCGCATTTCGCCGACCAGCACAATGTCCGGGTCCTCACGAAGTGCGGCCCGCAGTGCATCCTTGAACGAATCCGTATGGTTATGGACCTCACGCTGGTTGACAAGGCATTTCTGGTTTTCGTGGACGAACTCGATCGGATCCTCGATCGTGATTATGTGGTCTTCGCGGGTCTTATTGATCGAATCGACCATTGCGCACAGCGTGGTCGACTTACCGGAACCTGTCGGACCAGTGACGACCACAAGCCCTTTGGATAATGAACAAAGATCCATTATCGCCTTTGATAAATTCAGCTGCTCGGCAGTTAAGATCTTGGACGGAATGATACGGAATACCGCACCCATGCCTTTGCGGTCCATGTAGATATTACAGCGAAATCGAGCGAGGCCTGATATCTCATAGGCGAAGTCGGTGTCGCTCCGTTCGGCAAATTCGCGCTGATTACGCTCCGGCATGATCGACGTCAACAGCCCTCGCATCGTCTCGGGCGTTAGGACAGTCTCGGCGCATTCAAGTGTCCTCATTTTGCCGTCTTTGCGGACCATTGGAGGTACGCTTACCGACATATGCAGGTCTGATGCACCGACTTCGGCCATTTTTATGAAAAGTGCATCCATTCGGGCTGCCATTGCGGCATCGCGGACGGGGGCAACGAAGGCGGGTTGTGTCGGCATTGGTGCCGGTGTTGTTGGTGGCTGCATTGGCGGAGGGGGTTCGTATGGCGGCGGAACAGCTGCCGCGGGTGTTTGAAATGGCTGAATTGGCGGTGCGGTCGGTGGAACGAATGCCGGCGGAATGTACTCGCTTGAAAACTCATCGCGTCTTGCGGGCGGCTCATATCCTGCTGTATCGGAAAATACGGTAGTGTACTCGGGGTCATTGACAGACACGACCTCGACCCGATCGACCTCAAACGGAACGTTGTTCGAGGGTTGTGCAATGGGATTCTCGATCTCAATGTCGCTGATCACCGCAGTCGACGTTGGTATCTCAGCATTGTACTCGATACCGGCTGAAGAACTTTCAAAAACGAATTGCAGCGGTGTCGGTGCGGGTGCGGAGGCAAGCTCCGGCTCAGGATCAACTGTCAAAAACGGCACGTCGGTGGGCGTTGAGATCTCCGGGGCTTGCGCCGGCAAAGGCGCCGGGCGGTTGAATGACTGTCCTACGTCGCTAAGCATCGGTCGGACGGTCACATTAAATCCGGCGGGTGATTTTTGCACAAGAAAGCCGAAATTCCCAAGGTCATTACTATGGACGAATTCGACCTCTGAGTTATGCGGAAGGGCGGCCTTGGTTTCGGATGGTATCAGTGGAAACACCATCATACTGATCTGCGTGCCTAAAAGCGGAACGTTTGCGACGTCCTTGGCTCCCGCTGCCGACACCAGATAGGGGTTTTTCTCAGGTTCGAGGTGGAGTTCCTCACTGCAAGTTGAGAGTAGCGCCTGAAGATATTCGTTAAGCTTTTCCATAGAGATACGTGGGTGGTATTGTCCGTCCGGCCAAAAGCGGGACGCGTCGATAACGCAGTAAGTCTGAAGCCCGAGCGACCCCAACTCAAAGAATAACATAACAAAACAATGTTTGTCACTCAAAGATTTCCATCCGAACCAGTTCAAAATTGAACAGCATGACCGGTCTCAAAAAAAGCATCCGTTCAATTGAATGGATCTGAAAAGGAATGTCGGGATCAGTTCAAGGCGACGTACGGCGGAAACATCCCCGACGATCGGCGCATCGGTGCTGGGTTCTAAGTGAGAGCAAGACCAGATCAAAGTTTAATATCCATCACCTTCTTGGTCTTTCGGCTCTTTTCTGCCATAAATCCCATAATGTGACTCTCGATGGACTGATCGATGGTGGAAGTCAGAAGTGACGGGTCTTTCTTTGAGATCGCCAGTAGCCAGTCGTTTACCAACCGCCAATCGCCGCCGCCGTGGCCATCGGTCTGCTCCTTCCACTCAGTTTTTTTGCCGGTCAGAAAGTCCGTATGGACCATCGAGGTCATATCGCCGACAACATCGCCGAGCGTACCCATTACGCGGGTCCTGCGGCCGTCGTAAGAGGTGAAGGCCTCCATTGAAAACGACGCGGTCACATTATCCTCGAACAGAATATTGGTCGTGTAGTGGTCGGGCTGGTCGTTGTCCATTTGATACACGCATCGGCCGTAGTTGGTTGTTTTTAGCTGGTTGAGAATGAAGTCGCCGTGTTCGGCCTTGTTTTCGGGAAGGTCGAAAACATACGTCCAGCTTCGTTTGCGGTGGTAGGTTTTCAGGGCTGAATACGGACAAGTGCTCTCGACCTTGCAGCCGTCGGTGCATCTTGCGGTGCTTCCGGCCGGAGCATTTTCTTTCCGGAACCAACTCAGCTCGCCAAAAGCCTGAATACTCTTGCTTGGCTTGCCGAGCATCCAGCGGAGAATGTCCAGATCATGACATGATTTTGCCAGGATGATGGGCGTCGTCTCTTTGCTGTTGTGCCAGTTTCCACGCACATACGAATGGCTCATATGAATGTGTTCGATCGGCTCAAAGTGTTGGATCGAAACGACCTTGCCTAAAAGGCCACCCTGGATCAGCTCGCGAAGTTTTATGAAATACGGGGCGTAACGCAGCACGTGGCAGACAGCTACTATGCGGCCGTTTTTCTTCGCCAGCCTCAAAATATCACGGCATTCCTTCTCGCTCGGCGAGATCGGTTTTTCGAGCAGAATGTCGTAGCCCATATCGAGGGCCTTCATACACGGGGCGTAATGCAGGTTGTCGGGCGTCGAGATGATCACCGCATCGGCAAATTTCGGGCGCTCAAAGACGTGTTCCCAAGTGTCGAAGCGGTTTGCTTCGGAGATGTTGTGCTTCTTGGCATATCGTTCGTTGCGGATCTTGATGGGCTCGGCGACGCCGACTATGTCCAGATTTTTCGGATAGCTGACAGCGTAGTTCCCGTAAACATTTCCCCTTGCTCCCGCGCCCAGAGTTATCGCGGTGACCGGCTTTTCGAGTTGGAGGTCCGAACGGAAAAACTGCTCGGTCTCCTTCGTCAGATCGGTCTCGGAAAAAGCCGCATTCGGCAGGGCAAGCCCCGATACGAGCGATAGCGAAAGTGTTTTGAGCAGGTCGCGGCGGTTGAGTTTTGACATATTATGAGTGCTTGGAAACGGAGTCCGTTCAGGTGTTGCAACTATTCAAATAAATACACGATCACATTA
>JAIBCA010000081.1 GCA_019694345.1 Pyrinomonadaceae bacterium
ATTCTCAAGCCACTCTATGTGCTATGTGGCTAATTCCAATCTGAAGAAATTGAGGAAGTTTCGTGTCGTGTTCTCCGCGATAGTCTCGATTTCGACGCCATAAAGATCGGCAAGGAAATTGGCAGTGTGAACCACAAAACTCGGCTCGTTCCGTTTGCCTCGAAAAGGTACCGGCGTTAGGAACGGACAGTCTGTCTCGACCAAAAGCCTGTCCAGCGGAACGACTCGGGCAGCATCACGAAGATTTTCGGCCTTTTTGAACGTCACGTTGCCGGCGAACGAGATCAAAAAACCGACGTCCATCAACGCCTTCGCCATCTCGGGCGTCCCGCCAAAACAGTGCATAATTCCGCGAAAACCTTCGTATGAGCATTCCTCGGTCAATATCTCAACCGTCTCGTCGTCCGCGTCACGGCTGTGAATGATGATCGGCAGGTCCAATTTCCTTGCCGTTCGTATCTGCCGCCGAAAAACATCACGCTGCACATCTCGCGGCGAATGATCGTAGTAATAATCGAGCCCGACCTCGCCCCAGGCGATGACCTTTGGCGAAGATCTGACAAGCTCGATCAGATGCTGTTCAGCCGTGTCGTCGTAAAGCTTAGCGTCATGCGGGTGGACACCGACCGAGGCGTAAACATTGTCATACCGCTCAGCAACGGCCACAGCCCGCCGAAAATCGTCCGTGTGCGGATTGCCCGTGCCGATATTCAGCATCGCCGCTACACCAGCATCACGAGCCCGCTGAACGACGTCGTCGCGATCTCCGTCAAACGCTTCGCCGTCGATGTGACAGTGTGAATCGATCAGGGTCATTTCAAACGAGCGCCGATCTCGACATCTTCAAGGAACGCAGCGAGCGCAGGCTTCGGGCCCGAGTTGTCTTCGAGGCTTGCGGCGCAGATCATGCCCTGCGACTCCAGGCCACGCATTTTGCGGGGCTTGAGGTTGGCGACAACGACGACCTTGCGGCCGATGAGGGTCGCGGGATCGTAGTATTCGGCGAGACCGGCGAGGATCTGGCGATGCTCGGGTTCGCCAAGGTCGATCTCAAAACGCAGCAGTTTGTCGGCGTTCGGGATGCGCTCGCACACCTTGACCTCGCCGACCCGAAGGTCGACCTTGATAAAATCGTCGATCGTGATAAATCCGTCGTCAATCGTCAGTTGTCCATTGTCCTTGGCCTCGGGCGTCGCCATCTGCTCGCTTGCAGCTGACGAAGGACCACTGACCAATGACTCTTTAATTTCACTCATAACTTTGTTCCTATCTATCCTCGGAAAAACGCCGACGGTCTCGCCGATCGCCGTTCCCGGTTCTAATTTTCCCCATTCAAGCCCGGCCGGGTCGAGCACCGCGAGGTCCTCGCCGAGGCCGATCTGGGCGTAAATGCTCTTGGACGCCGCCGGCATCACCGGATACAGCATCACGCTCAGCCAACGAAGCGTTTCGGTTGCCCGATACAGCACAGCGTTGAGCGTCTCAGCCTGTGCCTCGTGCTTGATCAGTTCCCACGGCTTTGAGTCCGAGATCAGCTTATCGACCCGGGCGATGACGGTCCAGGCCGTCTCAAGCGCCTGGCTGAATTCAAAATTATCGAATCTCCGCAAGAACTCGTCGCGGGCATGTGCAAGCACCGATGCCATTTCCTGTTCATCCGGGCTGACGCCGGCGCGCTTGGCGTTGATATAACTCTCATCCGCGATCTTGCCGCTCGGGATCAGGCCGTTGTGGTATTTCGTGATCATTGAGAACGTGCGGCTGGCGAGATTGCCGAGGCCGCTCGCCAAATCGGCATTTGCACGTTCGATCAGATTTTCGTAGCCGAACTTGCCGTCCTGGCCAAAGACCATCTCACGGAGCACGAAATAACGTATCGCGTCCACCTGAAAATGCTCATGTAATACATCAACTTCGATGACGTTACCTATTGTCTTGCCCATCTTTCGGCCATCGGCGTCGAGCCACATTCCGTGAGCAAAAACCATCTTCGGCAGCGGCAATCCGGCGGCATGAAGGAACGAGAACCAATACACCGTATGGAACCGCAGAATGTCCTTTCCGACGAGATGCGTCACGTTTTGCCAGTACTTATCAAACCCGACAGACGCCTTTTCCGCGTTTCCGTAGCCGATCGCGGTGATGTAGTTGGACAGTGCATCGAGCCAGACATACATCACGTGTTCGTCGTCGTCCGGAACGGGTACGCCCCACGACACCGAACTCCGCTTTCGGCTGATCGAAAGGTCCTGCAAACCGCCGCGAACGAACGACAAAACCTCGTTTCGCCGAGCCTCGGGCTTAATGATCTCGGGATCGTGTTCGATCAGGTCGAGCAAAAACTGCTGGTAGTCCGACAGGTTGAAAAAGTAGCTTTCCTCGGCGACCTCGTCGAGGGGACGCTCGTGTATCGGACAATGCGGAATGTCGGAGCCGTCCGGCAGGTAATATTGCTCCTCGGTCTTGTATTCGGCACACGGGGCGCAGAACCACCCGCGATAAAAGGCTTTATAGATATTCGGATTGCCGTTCGGCGTCTTTCCCTTTGCGATCTCGCGCCAAAGATTCTGTGCGCCCTCGTAATGAAACGGTTCCGTTGTCCGCATAAAAACGTCGTAACCGCCGTTTTCCGCGTCGAGCCCAAAATCGTGAAACATCCGCTTCAATTCACCGGCGATCAGATCGACCTGTTCCTTCGGTGTCCGGCCGTTCTTTTCGGCGGCACGCTGGATGTTGATGCCGTGCTCGTCCGTTCCCGTCAGAAAGTACGTTTCGAACCCTCGCTGCCGCTTGTAACGGCGAACGGCGTCAGCCACGATCGTCGTGTACAGGTGCCCGAGGTGCGGCAGGCTGTTCGCGTAATAAATGGGCGTTGTGATGTAAAAGCTGCTACTCATTGAATTGCACCGATCCTCGCCGGTCCTTTGCGGCCCCTGATCGCTCGCGGCACTATTTGTTGAACCGCTTCTTGTCCGGAGCCGAAAACTCGTCCATCTCGTTGTAGCGTGGCATCGTCTTCGAATTGGCAAGTTTCAGACCGATCGCAAGGGCAAATTCCGACTCCTGGATCATCGCCGATACGTCCCACCAATCGTGGTATTCGTCCGTAACCTGATGATAATGCGTCGAATTGTAGCCCTTGAAAAAGCTGGCCGCTTCCGGACCGAGCGGTTTAATGAAATTGTCGCCATGCTGCAGCGAAACCGCCGGCACGCCGGCCTTGGCGAACGGAAAATGGTCCGAGCGAAAGAAAAATCCCTGTTCCGGCTGCATATCCGATTCGATCGTCAATTTCCTTTCGGCCGCCGCCTCGTTAACAAACGACATCATCGTTGAGCGGTCAGCCCCGAGCGGCATAAAGTCCGACACCTTGCCGAAAAAGTTAACGCCGTCAATATTGACGTTGGCTGCCGTTTTGTCGAGCGGCACCAGCGGATTCTTTGAGTAGAATTCGGCTCCGAGCAGGCCCTGCTCCTCAGCGGTCGGGAAAAAGAACATGATCGACCGCTTTGGCCTTTCTTTGCGAGGCAATTTAGCTATCACGTCAGCGATGCCGAGTATCGCCGCCACCCCCGACGCGTTGTCATACGCTCCGTTGTAGATCTTATCGCCGGCCGCGTTGGGCTCGCCGATCCCGAGATGGTCCCAGTGCCCCGAGTAAATGACAAATTCGCTCTTGAGTTTTGCGTCGCTGCCGTCGATCTTGCCGACGACATTGGGCGAGTCGAACGTCTTTAGTTCGCTCTTCAGCCCGAGTTTTACTCTGAGCCCGGTATTAACAGGCTTGAACCCGCGTTTGGCGGCATTTGACCGCAGTTCATCGATATTCAGCCCGGCAAGCTTCAGCATTCGGGCCGCGGTATCGTTCGTCATCCAAGATTTTACCTGCAGGAACGGCGTCTTGTCGGTCGCCGTCCGTCCGATCTCGTAACGCCAGTTCCCGTTCGACGTCCGGACGACGTTCCATCCGTAACCGGCCGATTCGGTCGTATGGATGAGGATGACACCGGCCGCCCCGCGGCGAGCCGCTTCCTCGTATTTGTACGTCCAGCGGCCATAATATGTCAGGGCTTTGCCGCCAAAAAGGCCGGGTTCGTCCGCGGTCGCGGGCGGATCATTGACCATGATCATCAGGATCTTGCCGCGATAGTCCTCCGGCGAACCGCTGTAATCGTTCCAGTTATATTGCGGGGCGTCGATGCCGTAACCGACAAAGACCACTTCGCTATCGACCGACACGCTGCTCGATTGGGCACCCGTCGTTGCGACGAATTCGTCACCGAACTTGTACGACGCGGCCGCCTGCCCTTTCGAGACTTCCATTCTCGTGTTCGGATCCGCCTTGACGCCGACAAGTTTCACGTTCTGAAAGTAACTCGTGCCGTTCCCGGGCTTGATGCCGCCGGCCTTCATTTGATCAGCGATGTACTGCGCCGAACGCCTGCCGCCGTCGGTTCCCGGCCCGCGGCCCTCAAAATCGTCCGCCGAAAGCCGTTTTACCCGCTCACGCATTTTATTCGCGTCAAACAACGCCGTGCGGTCCTGAGCGATTGCCGCTGCCGCCAAAAATGAAACGATCAGAAGTCCCGATAAAAGTTTCTTCATATTGTTATCCCTTGATCAGTGACATTGCCTCGGCACGCGTCCGAGGATCTTTTCTAAACCCGCCCAAAACGGTCGATGTGATCGTGACCGCACCCGGCTTTTTGACACCGCGAAGCGTCATGCAAGTATGCTCGGCCTCGATCACGACCATCACTCCGATCGGATCGAGAGCGTCGTAGAGCGTCTGTGCGATCTCTTGCGTCAGGCGTTCCTGTACCTGGAGACGCCGGGCATATATCTCGGCGATTCGCGCAAGTTTTGAGAGGCCGACGATTCGCCCGCCTTTAGGGATGTAGGCGATGTGACATTTTCCGACGAATGGTGCTAGGTGATGTTCGCACACGGACGCGATCGTGATGTCCTTAACGATCACCATTTCGTCGTGTGAGTCGCCCGGCAGAGCCTGAATATGCGATTTGGCGTCCTGCCACATTCCTTCGGTCAGTTCCGCATAGAATTCAGCCACGCGTTCGGGCGTTTTCCGCAGGCCCTCGCGGTCCGGATCCTCACCCATCCCCTCGAGCATCAAACGGACGCCGTCGGCGATCTTTTTCAGGTCGATCTTATTTGCCGTTTCGTTAGACATAGTTTGCTTTTCTAAGCTGCGGCCTTGCCGGCAGCCGCTCCTTCGCCGAATTTTGACATCGCGGCATCGCGAACCGCTTTGAACGCCGCCCCGCTGTTGCTCACCGCCGCCTTGACCTGGTCGTATTCCGGCATCGCATTCACGATCCGGCCATCGAGCCTTGCCACCTTGATGTCGATGTTGCCGAATTCGGTTGTCACGGTCACGGTCTCGCGCTCGAGGCACTCGCGTTCGACGTCATGCATCCGTATGCCGATCGTCGTCGTCTCGGAATACATCATCTCGGTCAGTGCTTTTCGATGCTGCGGCTCGCAAAGTACCGAAACCATTACCGCCGGCCGGTTCTTTTTCATCTGGATGGGTGTGAACCAGCAATCCAGTGCCCCGAGTTCGAACGCCCGCTCCATCACAAACCCGAGCACCTGCGGCGTTGCGTCATCGATATTCGTTTCCATGACCGTCAGCCGGTCGCCGGTTAAAGGCTCTTTGAGCGGCTTTTCGGCAGATTCACCGATAATTATTCGCAAAGCGTTCGGGAAATTATCATATTGCCGCGTTCCGGCACCATAGGCCGTGACAGCGACGGTCATTTCCGGCATCTGCCCGAACTCTGAGCAAACCGTCGAAATTATCGCGGCACCGGTCGGCGTCATAAGTTCGCCCTCGATCTCGGTCGAGTAGATAGGCACACCGGTCAAAAGCTCGGCCACCGCCGGCGGCGGGATCGGAAACTTGCCGTGGGCCATCTGCGCAAATCCGCTGCCGACATGCACCTTCGAGCAGGCGAACCTCTCGATACCCAGCATCTCAAAACCGATGCACGATCCGACGACGTCCACGATAGCGTCCATCGCCCCGACCTCGTGAAAGTGGACCTTTCCGACGTCGATCCCGTGTATCTTAGCCTCGGCCTCGGCGAGACGCGTAAATATCGCTTTCGAACGCAATTTCACCGCGTCGCTGAGCGACGTTCGGTCGATAATATCGACGATGTTGTGCAGATGGCGGTGTACGTGTTCGTGCGGCACCTTGACATCGACATGTGTCGAAGTGATCCCCGATCGGTCAACCATCGTTACCTCAAGGCCAAATTCCGGGACCTCCAGCTTTTTGAGTTCGCCGGCCAACGCCTCACGGTCAACCCCGGCGGCGATCAATGCCCCGAGTATCATATTTCCGCTTGCGCCGGCATAACAATCAAAATATAGTGTTCGCATAAAGATACGAGTTTAGCCGTTTTGGACCAAAAAGGAAAAAGTGAATTCACCGTGTTCAGTAGCAAATGCGGTGGCCTCGTCCGCCCGCTCAGGAGAAAAAATGATGATGAGAATTATGTTTAAGCCCGTTGCCGTGTTTTCGATCGTCCTGGCACTCTCGGTTGTAAATCTGGCTGATATACGCATCAGATTTGCCCGCGGCCGCACTTCGGCCACGGTCACCGGCTCTATCCGTGCCGGCGGACGTGTATGTTACGTCGCGGGTGCACGCCGTGGTCAAACGCTGAATGCGGTCCTCAGTTCGCGCAGCGGAAAAGTGAATTTTCTCGAGACCGGCGAGACCAGCTACTCATTTGTCGTCGACCGCAGCGGTGACCAGACGCTGTGCGTTGACAACGTCGGCGGATCGACAACGTACACCTTGACCGTTTCGATCCAATAGTCCGTACTTTTCGGCCTTTGCCATCATTCCGTTCAAATGGCTATACTTACTGTTTTGTTTGCCTTTTTCAAATTTGAACGCAATGACAATCACCGAAATAGTTGAACAGCTCAAGGCCACGGTCCGTAGTGCCGCGAACGACGAATTTGGGATCGATCTCGAACAGATCGTTGTTGAGACGCCGCCAAAGACCGAGTTTGGCGATCTGGCATTTCCGGCCGCATTTGAGCTCGCCAAACTGATCAAACAGGCAACCGGCGAAAAACAAAATCCGCGCGCTATCGCCGAGACGCTTCGCTCGAAACTCGATCGGATCGATGTCGTCAGCAAGGTGGACGTCGCCGGTGCCGGATACCTGAACGTCTTTATCGATCGCGGCAAGTTTCTCGCCGACAATCTGGCCGCCGCACCGCTGCCGAACGCCGTCGACCCGGCCGACGGATCAGCCCCCAAGGTCTGCGTCGAGCACACGTCGGTCAACCCCAACAAAGCGGCCCATATCGGACACGTTCGAAACTCGGTGCTCGGCGACACTTTTCACCGGGTCCTCAAGGCGACCGGGAGAAGAGTCGAGGTGCAGAATTATATCGACAACACCGGCGTACAGGTCGCGGATGTCGTTGTCGGATTCATCTATCTTGAGCACCGCGACCTTGACTCGATCAAGGCTCTCGATGCCGAACTTGCTGACGCCGGCCAGAGCTTTGACTACTATTGCTGGGACCTTTACGCAAAGGTCGGCCAGGCATATCAAACCGACGAAGAGCTCAAATCAAGACGCGCTGAGGTTCTACATTTGATCGAAGCCGGCGGCAACGCGACGGCCGAACTCGCCGATTACGTCGCTACCCGTAACGTTCAATGCATCACCGACACGATGGAGCGGCTCGGCATCCGGTACGACCTGCTGCCGCGTGAGTCCGAGATCCTGCACCTGCATTTTTGGGACAAGGCCTTTGAGCAGATGAAGCAATTGGGCGTCATTCATTTTGAGGCCGAGGGTAAGCACGCCGGATGTTGGGTCATGCCTTGGGAATCGCACACTGCCAGCGACGATCACGAGGCTGACAAGATCCTCGTCAGGTCCAATGGGACAGTGACCTACACGGGCAAGGATATTGCCTATCAGATGTGGAAATTGGGCATTCTCGGGCTCGATTTCAACTATCGGCTGTTTCACACGTACGCAGACGGCAAAGAGATCTGGATCACGACGCCCAATCCTGACGACCATCAGCATACTCATTTTGGCGGCGGCGAGACGATCTATAACGTGATCGACACGCGTCAGTCCTATCCACAGGAAGTCGTCAAGAAAGGCGTTGCGGCGATCTCGCCCGAACGAGGCGAGAAAGCAAGCGTTCATCTCGCGTATGAGATGGTCGCTCTGTCACCCGCCGCTGCCGAAGAGCTTGGTTTCGAGCTATCGGACGAGGACCGAAAGCGGCCGTTCATCGAGATGAGCGGACGTAAGGGGCTCGGCGTCAAGGCTGACGACCTCATCGACCGGCTTGAGGCAAACGCCCTGGCTGAGGTCGAATCGCGGCATCCCAGCCTAACGTCCGCTGAAAAGACGCACATCGCCCATCAGCTGGCGGTCGGTGCCCTGCGGTATTTTCTGCTCAAATTCACCCGCAACACGGTCATCATCTTCGACTTTAAGGAAGCACTTTCCTTTGAGGGCGAAACGGGTTGTTTCTGTCAATATTCGGCCGTGCGGGCCAATTCGATCTTCAGGAAGCTCGGCGATATCGGCGAATCGCTCGACGAATGCCGACAGCGTATCGCTGACGCGGGCTCGCTCGATGCGATCCTCGCCGCTGACCCGGCCAGCGACATCTGGTCGATCGCGATCCTTGCGTCGCGGCTCGAGGAGACCGTACGTCAGTCAGCCGCGGCAAACGAGCCGGCGATACTCGCCAAATACTCGTTCTCGCTGGCCAAGGCATTCAATCTGTTCTATCACAATCATAAGATACTCAGTGAAACAGACGCTCTGAAGCGGGCCGTCCTCGTGACAGTCGCCGATATGGCTCGGCGCTCACTGACCGCCGCCCTCGAAACGCTCGGCATCGAGGTTCCTGAAAAGATGTAATTTGACACGGATACTTCGATTCAGGTTTAATGGTGAACATGAAACGCGGAACGGCCATCTCGAATTTGTCGGCAGCCAGCTGGTGGTGGCATGCCGGGTGTCGTGCGCCGCTGGCCTGATCGGCCTTATATCGAGGTTATGCATACGACGCCGCTTGAGATACAACTCAGGCGGCGTTTTTGATTGAATGACAAAGACGCTCGTAAAACCTGTTGTTGACACGATGCCGGCAGACCTGCTGACGCCGCTTGCGGTGTATCTGATGCTGTCCGAAGGTGCAAGGAACTCGTTCCTGCTCGAATCGGTCGAGGGCGGCAAGAGCCTCGCCCGCTATTCGTTCATCGGCGCCAACGCTATACGAAGCATCGACGGCGAGGTGGTCGGCGAGCTTCGCGATCATTTTTCGCAATTCACGATCGAGCCCGACAACGAACTTCCGGCGTTCATCGGCGGTGCGCTCGGCTATCTCGGGTTTGATTGCTGCGAGTGGTTCGAGCCGTCGCTTGCGGGCGGCTCGCCCGAGGCGGCGATGATGTTCTATGACACGATCGTTGCGTTCGATCATGCAAAACAGGCGGTCAAGATCATTTCGCTCGCGTTCTCGGATGACGAGATCGAAGCCGCCGAGCAGCGAAACCGTGCTGTCCGCGAACGTCTGACGAGCGGTGTGATCACGGTGCCTGCCAATGATAACTCAGTCAAAAGTGGTGTTGTGGTTTCAAACTTCGACCGAGACGCCTTTGAACAGGCAGTTCGCGATATCAAGGAACTCATCGCGGCAGGCGAGTGTTACCAAACCGTTCTGTCGCAACGGTTTACGCGTTCGACGTCGGCAAATGCGGTGGCGATCTATCGAGCGTTGCGATATCTCAATCCGTCGCCGTATATGTTTTTGCTCGATCTCGGAGCCCGGCAGATCATCGGTGCTTCGCCTGAGATGTTGGTGCGAGCGACCGACCGAAAACTCGAGTACCGGCCGATCGCCGGCACTCGCAAACGCGGCAAAACCGAGGCGGAAGATAATGCTCTTGCAGAAGAAATGAAACTAGACAAGAAGGAGGTTGCCGAGCACCTGATGCTGGTCGATCTCGGCCGCAACGACCTCGGCCGCGTGGCTGAGTTTGGCACCGTCACAGTTGATTCGCTGATGCATGTCGAGAAATATTCGCACGTTCAGCACCTCGTCAGTGCCCTTTCGGCAGCGCTTCGCGATGGCCTCGACCGATTTGACGCATTGGCTGCTTGCTTCCCTGCCGGAACCGTCTCGGGTGCACCAAAGGTTCGTTCGATCGGGATAATTCGCGAATTAGAACCGACGCCGCGAGGGGTCTATGCCGGTGCGGTCGGTTATTTTGATTACGCCGGAAATATGGACACATGTATCGCGATCCGAACGCTCGTTTTGGAAAACGGTGTCGCAACTATCCAGGCCGGTGCGGGCATTGTTGCCGACTCGGTGCCGTCGGCTGAGTTTGAAGAGACGGTTAACAAGGCTCGCGTTTTGATGAAGGCGGTCGATATCGCCGAAAGTGGTGAGTTGTGATCATGAGCGAGATACTTAGGCATTACACAAACGAATTTCGCTCCGGGCGTGATGTCTCGCCATATGATGCCGAGGCGGTCTTTGCAGAGATGATCTCGTGTACAGACGAGGATGCTCTGGCGGCGATGCTCGAGGCCTGGGCACGCAAGGGGACGACGGAAGACGAGCTCTTTCGCTTTGCCGCGATCATGCGTTCCCGAATGAAACGCCTGGAGCACCAAATACCGTCCGTGACCGACATCGTGGGGACCGGCGGCAGCCGATCGAAGACGATCAACGTCTCGACCGCCGCCGCCTTCGTCATCGCCGCGGCCGGCGTGCCGGTAGCAAAGCACGGTAATCGGGCCGCCACGTCATCGAGCGGCAGTTCGGACGTACTGTCGCTGCTCGGGATCGACGTCGATGTCGAGATCGACGCGACAGGTGATGATCTGGAACGGCACGGCCTGTGCTTTATGTTCGCTCCGCGTTTCCACTCACTGTCGCCCGTGCTTGCGGCGGCTCGTCGTCGGGTCGAATCGCCGACCGTCTTTAATAATATCGGGCCGCTCTGCAACCCTGCGTCGGCCTCGCATCACGTCATCGGCGTCTGGGATAACACGCTGGTCCGAAAGACCGCCCGGGTTCTGACGCGGCTTGGGTCCGAACGTTCATGGGTCGTTTTCGGCACGGAGGGGCTGGACGAGATATCGCTCACGGCCCCGACGAACGTTGCCGAGATAGATGAAGGCACGATCCGGGAATTTAGCGTCTCGGCGTCTGATTTCGGTGTCGGGCCGATCGACGGCGACCTGCCGCTGAATTGCACCGCCCGGCAGAGTGCCGATGTCATCAGGTCGGTTCTGGCTAACGAACTAGCCGGGCGGGACGCCGAAAAACTGGTTCTGATCAATGCTGCGGCCGCCATTTATGTCGCCGGCCGGGCGGGCTCGTTGACCGACGCATACAAAGCGGCCGAGTCTGCGGTACGCGACGGTTCGGCCGCCGAAAAACTGCGGCAGCTGTCCGATCTATCGATATGAGAGAAACATTTCTCGAAAAGGTCATCGCCAGGACGCGCCGGTCGGTCGCGGCGGAGTACGCCCAAAAAGGTTTGACCACCGTCATGTCGCGAGCCGAGGCCATTCGCTCATCCGCCAAGCCGCATTTGTTTCGCCACGCTCTTTCGACGACCGGGCGGATCAACATCATCGCCGAGATCAAGCGTGCATCGCCATCGAAAGGCGTTATCAACCAAGGGATCGACGTCCGCGAGACCGCTCTCGCTTACGAGCGCGGTGGTGCCGCTGCGATCTCGGTCCTGACGGAACCCGAGTATTTCAAGGGTTCGCTCGATGACCTGTCGCTCGCCCGCTCGGCCGTAAAACTGCCGCTGCTGCGAAAAGATTTCACGGTCGATGAATATCAGATCTACGAGGCCGCCGCCTTCGGCGCCGATGCAGTTCTGCTCATCGTCGCGGCACTCGCAGAAAGCGAGTTGAAGCGGATGCTCGCCATAACGCGGGATCTTGCCATGGATGCGATCGTCGAGGTTCACACCGCCGCCGAACTTGAGGCCGCCGGTAACGCCGCCGCCGAGATCATCGGTATCAACAATCGTGACCTTCGTTCGCTCTCGGTATCGCTTGATGTTTCCCGCAGGCTGATCTCGATGCGGCCAGCGGGTTCATTGATGATCGCCGAGAGCGGGCTCTCGGGCCGAGCTCAGATCGATGAATTGCGGGCCCTCGGATTTGACGGGTTTCTGATCGGCGAAACTCTGATGCGAAGCGCCGACCCAGCGGCCGTATTGGAGGAATTCGGTGCATAGACCGCATTTACGATACAAGGATCAATCCGCGAAGGAGCGGACGTGGACGATCCATTTCATCTCGGTGATGAAGTTTGTTAAAGCCGCTCTGCTGATCGCCGTCGGGGTCAAGCTGCTTTCGCTTTTCGGACGCGATGTCCACGAATGGGCGACGGACTTCATCGCACGGCATGGAATTGACGGGGCGAACCGCTTTGTCGGATCGGCTCTCGCAAAACTCGAGGGCGTCGGCAACAAGCAGATCGTTGCGTTCAGCGCGGTCGCATTTTCCTATTCCGGCCTGCTCCTGACCGAGGGAGTCGGCCTTTGGATGCAAAAACGCTGGGCTGAATACCTGACAGCGATCGCGACGGCCCTTTTCATCCCGCTCGAATTGTACGAGCTGTACGAACGATTCACGTGGGTCCGGATCGGCATCCTCGCGTTGAATGGATTTATAGTTTGGTATCTGGTGACGAGGCTGACCGACGAAAGGCGCGAACAGCGAAACGACGGCCGAGAAATATCGGATGCGGACACTCCGCTCGTTAAAATATGCGGGATCACCCGGCCCGAGGACGCCGCGGCGGCCGTCGGGTCAGGCGCTGACCTGCTCGGCTTTAATTTTTACCGCCGGAGCTCGCGGTACATCACCCCGAAATCCGCGGGCGAGATCATTTCGGGAATGCCCGGCGGCGTGCGGACGGTCGGCATATTTGTTAACGAGACAGCGGAGAATATCTGTCGGATCGCGAACGAAACAGGTATTGACGCGGTACAGCTTCACGGCGACGAGGACGCCGAGTTCATCGCCAGGCTTCGCGCCGTTTGCCCTCTTGAGGTGATCAAGGCGGTCAGGCTACGCCCCGGCGTCGAGGCCGTTCGAACCGAGTTCCCCGCGGCATCCGCTCTGCTCATCGACAGCTATGCCGAAGGCGTCTTTGGCGGCTCGGGCAAACTTGCCGATTGGTCAGCGGCATACAAGATGGGCGTTGCCGCGGCTAAACCGATATTCCTGGCCGGTGGCCTCACTCCCGACAACGTTGCCGAGGCCGTGCGGGCGGTCAGGCCGTACGCAGTCGATGTCGCGAGCGGCGTCGAGTCGACGCCGGGCATAAAGGACGCGAGAAAGGTCGCGGCTTTCATCAGGGCCGCAAAGGAAGCGATATGAACTACGAACCGGACGAAAAAGGATATTTCGGTCAGTACGGCGGGCGGTTTGTGCCCGAGACGCTGGTCGCACCGCTCGACGAGCTGACGACGGCATATTTCACGCATCGTGACGACGCGGCGTTCCGTGATGAATTTAGCGATCTGCTTACTAACTACGTTGGGCGGCCGTCACCACTGTATTTTGCAAAACGTTTAACGAAAACACTCGGCGGCGCTCGCATCTATCTGAAACGCGAGGACCTCAACCACACTGGTGCTCACAAGATAAATAACTGTATCGGCCAGATCCTGCTTGCCCGCCGAATGGGCAAAACGCGGATCATCGCCGAGACCGGTGCCGGCCAGCACGGGGTCGCGACGGCGACCGTCTGTGCCCTTTTCGGGCTTGAGTGCGTCGTTTACATGGGCACCGAGGATATGCGTCGTCAGGCGGTCAACGTGTTTCGGATGCGTCTGCTCGGGGCCGAGGTCCGCGGCGTCGATTCGGGCTCATGCACGTTAAAGGACGCGATAAATGAGGCTCTGCGAGATTGGGTCACAAATGTCGATTCGACCTATTATCTGCTCGGTTCCGCTCTCGGGCCGCATCCGTATCCGCTGATGGTCCGCGACTTTCAGAGCGTCATCGGCCGCGAGGCACGGGAACAGATACTCGCCGCCGAAGGCCGCCTTCCAGACCTGCTTGTCGCCTGCGTCGGCGGCGGGTCGAACTCGATCGGGCTGTTTTATGAGTTTCTGAATGACGACGTTCGCATGATCGGGGTCGAGGCCGGCGGACGCGGCCCCACGCTCGGGGAACATGCGGCCAGATTCATGGCCGGCGGCAGGGTCGGCGTACTGCAGGGCACAAAAAGCTACCTGCTGCAAGACGATGCGGGACAGATCGCGGCGACCCATTCCGTGTCGGCAGGGCTCGATTATGCGTCGATCGGCCCGGAACACGCTCACCTGCACGATATCGGCCGTATCGAATACCTATCCGCGAGCGATGACGCGGCACTCGCGGCGTTCAAGACGCTTTCCGAGACCGAAGGCATCATTCCGGCACTCGAATCGTCACACGCGGTGGCCGCCGCTATTGACCTTGCCCCGAAAATGAGTTCCGACGCGGTGATGATCGTCAATCTGTCCGGTCGCGGCGACAAGGACATCGACTCGGTCATCGCGGCCGAATCGCCTGACTCCGGGAGGACTGCAAATATATGAGCAGGATCGAAAACGCATTGCAAAAACAAAGGGCGTTCGTCCCCTTCGTCACGGCCGGCGATCCGGACGCCCGAACTTCGCTTGCAGTACTGCTGAAGCTCGCCGAACTCGGCGCCGACGTCATCGAACTCGGCGTGCCATTCAGCGACCCAATGGCCGACGGCCCGGTGATCCAGCGTTCATCAGATCGTGCGATCAGCGGCGGAATGACGCTCGCGGGCGTGCTCGGCCTCGCGGCCGAGTTTCGCCGACAGTGTGATGTACCGCTCGTTCTGTTCAGCTATTTCAACCCGATATTGAATTACGGCCTCGACCGCTTTGCCGCTGACGCATCCGCTTCCGGTATCGACGGCGTGCTTTTGACCGATGTGATCGATGCCGAGGCCGCGGCGGCGGCCCGAATATTCGGCGGATCCGGCATCGACCTCATTTCCCTGATCGCTCCGACGACCTCTGACGAACGCCTTGAACTGATCTGCCGCAATGCCCGAGGATTTGTTTACGCCGTTTCCCGTGCCGGCGTGACCGGTGCCCGAATCGATGTGAGCTCGGCGGCCGAGGCGCTCGTCGCCCGGGCACGGCGGTTCACTCGTCTGCCGATAGCGGTCGGCTTTGGCATCTCGACCCGCGAACAGGTCGAGGAAGTTTGGCGTTTTGCCGACGCCGCCGTCGTCGGCTCAGCGATCGTCAGCGTCATCGAGGGGTCGCTGACATCCGCCGATACCGTCGTTGCGGTCGATGGTTTCGTGCGATCACTGCTGCCGCAATTTGCAAAAACAGGAGCCGAAAACTAAAGTTGTAGTTTTGCGGCCGTTACAGGCTTTGTACTTATGCTTATCGTAATGAAATCCGGCGCCTCGGCGTCGGAGATTGAGAAGGTTCTAGAGGTTATCGAAACCCTCGGGTTTCGCGGCCATTCCCTGCCCGGCGCCAACCGGACCGCGATCGGCGTCACCGGCAACAGCGGGGCGATCGATCCCGCCCATTTTGAGAATCTGGCCGGTGTCGCACAGGCGATCCGTGTCACCCAGCCGTATAAATTGATCTCAAAGGACCTTCGGCCGGAAAGATCGGTCATAAAGGTCGGTAATTCGACGATCGGCGGCCCCGAACTCGCGATGATCGCCGGCCCATGCGCTCTCGAGGATCACGAACAGGTTTTCTCGACCGCCCGTATCGTTGCCGAAAGCGGCGCCCGTTTTTTCCGCGGCGGCGCCTACAAACCGCGCACCTCGCCCTACGCATTTCAAGGGCTTGGCGAAGACGGCCTTAAAATGATGGCGGAGGTCCGTGACCAATTCGGGCTCAACATCGTCACCGAGGCGATGGACGAGCACGGCGTCGATGCCGTTGAGAGATACGGTGACTGCATCCAGATCGGGGCCCGCAATATGCAGAATTTTTCGCTGCTCAAGTACGTCGGCCAAACGCGAAAGCCCGTACTGCTGAAACGCGGGCTTTCGGCGACGCTCGAAGAGTTTCTGCTCGCTGCAGAATACATCATGGCCGAGGGCAATTACGACGTCATCCTCTGCGAACGCGGCATCAGGACCTTTGCCGCCCATGCCCGCAATACGCTGGACCTCTCGGTCGTACCGGCCGTTCAGCGGGTCACTCACCTTCCGATCATTGTCGATCCTTCGCACGGAACGGGTCGCAATTATATGGTCGAGCCGCTCGCACGAGCGGCGGTCGCGGTCGGTGCCGACGGGTTGATCATCGAGGTGCATCCGTGTCCGGAAGATGCACTGTGCGACGGAGCTCAGGCTCTCACGCCGGGCCAGTACCTTGGGCTCGTCGAGCAGGTGCGTCGGCTTTCCGAGGTAATGTCGGAAAGCACCGCCGCCCACGCGGGCAAATAGTAAGATCTTTTCACTTTCATCGTCTCAAAAGAAAAAAGTCCGCCGACACTCCCGAGGTGTCAGCGGACCTTTTTTATTGACTCGCGTCGGGCGCCTTTTGCCTATTTGGCCAGACGGAGTTTCAAGAGGCCATAGAACTGAATATAACAACTCGCCATCGCCGAAACGATCAGCAACGTCATCGGAACGAACTTGAGCGTTTCCGGCAGCAGCACCCCGATACTCTGGCGAAATGCGAGCCCGGCTGCCAAACCGACCGCCATGATGACGATCCTGCCTGCCAGCCATTTCGAAAACACCGGCGGCTCGGCCTCCGAAGGCAGAAAATACGGCAGAACCAGGATCATCAGCATCGTGATCGACATCAATAATGTGTCGAACGCGAAGATCTGGGCACTCTGGCCGAACTCTATTGCCATAAAGAACAATACGAATGTCGTATCGATCGAAAAGATCGTTCCTGCATTGCTGCCTTTGTCTCGTGTCATATTATTTGGTCTCTCGTGATCGTTTGAGTGTTATTCGTTTCAGGTTTATTTCCGCTTGCTGAACTGCTGATACGCCACCCGGAAAAGCTCCGACAGAGCCTCGGCCGTCTCGGGCGACAGCTTTCGGTCAGCTCTGAGATGTGCTTCGACGATCTCAGGCGTTGCCTCGTGCGGATAATAGATCACCGGCTCGACCGACTCGTCGGCGTGCTTCATTAAACGATCGACCGGCATATCGAGCCACTGCGTGAGGCGGGCGATGTTGTCCGCGTCGGGGCGTCCGGTCCCGTTCTCGATGCGTGAGAGGGTCGAGGCGGAAACGTCCGTCAGATCGGCAACGTCACGCAAGCTGAGCTTGAGCTCTTCGCGCTGGCGCTTGATCGCACGTCCGAGCTCGACGGTATTGATTAAACTTTCATTTTTGAGTCCCATAGTATTGTTTTTCCTCCATGATTTTGACGTACCATCTCTGGACAGGTCATTTCATAGATAAAACATAACACAACAAATTTTTAAATGCAACACCTCGTTTCACGCTTGCAACATTTTTATTTTTCAGTTACACTGTTTCACAGATGACACGTTCTGCCAAGCAGCGTTTCATTACATTGACAGCAAAACTGAGTCGCGACGGCCTGTTTGCGGCGAACAGAGGCAAGATCGGAAGTGCGTAAATGGCTGACCCACAGGCAGCAGCCATCGAACATAAGACGCCGGCCCGGCCAAACCTGGAAACACATTAGGAGAAATTGAAATGAGATCGAACAAACTTCACGAAACCGAAACCACCGCCGACGAGACTCCGGCATTGACGACCAACGTCGTTGATTTTTCATCCACCTTGCGCGAATTGCGGCAGAGCGTTGACCCGTTGATGGTCCGACAGCGGGCGGCGCATCGCGATAACCTCGGCAACACCCGAATGGTGGACTATGTTGAGTGGCATACGGTTGCGGACATTCTCGACGAACACGCCGCCAATTGGGAGCACACGGTCAAGGACATCAGGCAGATCGGCGATATCGTCGCCGTCACCGTCGCGATCACCATCGACGGTGTCACTCGCGAAGGCATCGGCACCGGCCGCTCTGGCAGCGAGACCGGGATCAAAAAGGCCGAGCACGATGCTCTCAAGCGTGCGGCGGTCAAGTTCGGCGTGGCCCGTGAACTCTATAAACGCGAATTTGAAACACTTGAGCCGGTCGACGCGTTCGCCCCGGCCGAGCCGACCGATGCACGTCCGGTCAGTGACCCGATCGCTCGCAGCCTCGGCGACATGGTCACTGCCAAACAGCTGGGCATGATCCGGGCCATCTCACGCGAGGGCGGCCTCGATGCTGCTGCCGAGTGTTTTGCCAAATTTGGCTGTACGGTAGATGAGCTTTCCAAGCGTGCCGCATCCGAGATGATCGATCATCTTCAGGGCCTGCAGCGTGGATCACAGGCGGCCGCAATGCCTATGCGGCGGGCCGGCTGATCCGTCAGGCGATCTGAGTTGTTTTGGATCGTGAAATTACCCGTCCCGCTTTTCTCCATGAAGCCGGAACCGCTCTCACCTCGATCCAAAACTTCCTCCGCGCGGCGGTCGGTGCCGACAGCATCGGCCGCCGCATTCGGAACCTTTTCAGCCAAACGGCGTATAATCTTTCACAACTTACAAGCGGGTATTTCAACAATCCAGTTTCAGGAGGATCTTTATGTCAGCAGAACCCAATGAAATGGCGGCAATGGGCATTCCCGGTCACGGCACATTCGTGTGGACCGAGATCGCGACCAACGACGCCGAAAAGTGTATCGAATTTTACTCGAATGTCTTTGGCTGGAAGTTTCAGCAAAGTGCGGCGACTACCGATGGAATGGACTATTGCGAGTTTGATACCGGCGAAGGCCATCCGGCCGGCGGCCTATATCAGATCAACCCAGAATGGTTCGACGGCGCTGCTCCGCCGCCGCATTTTATGACCTACATCGCGGTGGACGATGTCGATGAGGCCGCCGCAAAGGCCGCCGAACTCGGTGCCAACGTCCACAAAACGGTGGATATCCCGAATGTTGGCCGCATGAGCATCATTGAGGACCCGACGGGTGCTATGTTCGCGACCTTTATGCCGAAAATGTAAGGAGGAATTGTAATGGCTGATTTTCAGATACCTGCTCACGGCACGATCTGCTGGCGCGAACTCGCAACCCGCGACTTGCCCGCGGCGCTCGACTTTTACTCAAAGATGTTCGGATGGACGCTGCAGCGATCCGAAGTTTCACCGGTCGCATATACTGAGATCCATATCGACGGTACCGCATACGGCGGAATGATGGCCATCGACGAGACTTGGGGCCCGACGCCG
>JAIBCA010000139.1 GCA_019694345.1 Pyrinomonadaceae bacterium
GCGAACGGGCTACACCTTCGCCGGATGGGGAACGTCGCCCGGCGGCCCGGCGATCTTTGGCAACGGAGCAACGTACTCATTTGCCGCAAATATCACGCTCTATGCCCAGTGGACGATCAATCAGTACACGTTGACCTACAACGCGGGTGCCGGCGGGACGATCTCGGGTATAACGCCGCAGCCGGTCAATCATGGAGCCAGCGGTTCGGCGGTGACCGCAGTGCCGAATCCAGGGTTTGCGTTTGTTAACTGGAGCGATCTGTCAACAGCCAACCCAAGGACCGACACAAATGTGACGGGCCCGATCACGGTCACGGCGAATTTTGTTGCTACATACACATTAGGCGTGACGACCGTAGGCTCTGGTTCGGTGACTAAAAACCCGGATCAGGCATCTTACAACAACGGTACAGTTGTCGAACTGACGGCGGTGCCTGATACAGGTTGGACGTTCAATGGGTGGAGCGGTGACACCGAGGACTTAAATTATCCTAATCGTGTTCCACTCGTGATCATCACCGGCGAGAGCAACTCCGGTGGCTATGCGGTCAACGCGGACGCAACGGTGGCAGAGTTGTCGGCCCGGCCCGGTGTTCAGATATTGAATAATAATTCGCTGTTATTCGAAGACCTCGATATCGGCACCAATAACCTGATCGGGCACGCGGGCCTTCCGGAGAATGCAACGCACGGGTTCGAACTCGGCCTTGCCAACAGCGTGGACGCGAGTGAATGGCCAAACACTCCCGTCTATTTGGTCAAAACGGGCCAGGGCGGCAGCACGATCTCTCAATGGACAGTCGGCAGCCCATACTGGACCACGTTCAACCAGCGTGTAACAGCCGCGGTTAATAACCTCACGGCCAACGGCAAGACGCCGATGGTTTACATATTGTATTCGCACGGCATCAATGATGCTCTCCTCGGAACACCCGTTGCGACTTGGAAGAACGACACCATCGCGCATTTGGCAAAGATCCGAAGAGCGGTCGGCCCGTCTGCGATCCTGATGACACGGCTGATGTCGCCCGCCTATGACACATACAACACCGCGATCGACGAGATCGCGGCGGCGGATGACCTAACTTTGGCGATCGACGTTACGGGGGCAACTCTTCGCGACGCCAACCACTGGGATTATGCGGGGATGAAGCTGATCGCTTCGCGGATGGTCACGAATATGCGTGCCAGCGGCGGCGGTGCGGTCACGGCCAACCCGCTGTCGGTGACGATGAACCGAAACAGGAGCTTGACCGCCCACTTTGTGCCGAGTCAGTACACACTGACCTACAACGGCAACGGCAATACCGGCGGCACTGCTCCGGGAACCGTAACACAAAACTACAATACGAGTGTTTCGGTCGCCGGCCAGGGAACCCTCTCGAGGTCCGGATACACGTTCGGCGGCTGGAATACGGCGTCTGACGGCTCGGGGACGAGCTACGCTCCGTCGAGCACTTTCACATTCCCGGCCGCAAATACGACGCTGTACGCGGTCTGGGTGCCGATCACGTACCAACTGACCGTCAACGCCGGCACGGGCGGCACGATCAACGAACCGGGCACGTCACCGGCGACCGTCGATCACGGCAGCCCGACGACCATAATTGCCGTCGCCAATGTCGGATACACGTTCACAAACTGGACTGTTACGGCGGGTTCGGCCTCGATCGCGAACGCGAGTTCGGCGGTCACGACGGTGACATTGACCAGCGGCAACGCAACGGTCCAGGCAAACTTTACCCCGCTGCCCACGGTACAGTTGTCGGGTTCGGGGACGTTCTTCGGAATTGAGGGCTCAACCGCAACGGTTACCGTCACCCGCACCGGCGATACCACGGGCACGAGCACGGTCAATTACCAGGCTGCGGATGGTACGGCAACGGCCGGCACCTGCGGCGTCGCCGGTGTCGACTATGTCTCGACGAGCGGAACACTGACCTTCAACCCGACCGATACGAGCAAGACGTTTACCGTCACGCTGTGTTCCGACGCGGTGGTCGAGTCGCCGGCTGAGACGATCGGGCTTGTCCTCACGTCGCCGACCGGAGCAACGCTCGGCACGCCTGATGACGGCAGCATCACGATCATCGATGTGGTCGATCCGTACGTAGATCTGACCGAGATCGATACGCCATCCGGCAGCACCGCATCGGCATATCCGGCCACGATCAATGTGTCGGGTTACACCGGTTTGGTCGGCGGTCTTACCTTGTCGCTTTACGGTGTCACTCAGCCTTTCCCGGATGATATCGATATCCTCCTCGTTTCACCTGACGGTACGCGTAAGATCGTGCTGATGAGCTATGCCGGCGGTTCGACGCCGATCGACAACATCACGATGACCTTCGACGATACGGCGGCGACCTTTATTCCTGACGAAGGAGCGATCATCGGTGGTTCTAAATACAAACCGACCAACTGCCTTGCATCGGTACCCGATTTTCCGGCACCGGCACCGGCCGGGCCGTATAGCCTGCCGGGATGTTCGGGAGCGCCGGCGGCAACGATGAGTTCGGTCTTTGGCGGAATGAACCCGAACGGTGTATGGAAGCTGTATGTTCGCGACCATTCGACACCGTTTGCACCAGATTCGCCGAGCGTCAATCACGGCGGCGGACATCACTACGGCTGGGGAATCCACTTTACCCCATTCTCGCCGACCGCCAGCGATGTTTCGGTCGCCGGGCGTGTTTTGACGGCCGGCGGTGCCGGCATCCGCAACGTGCGGATAACCGTCTCGGGCGGCGATCTGGCTCAGCCGCTGACGGCCGTTACGGGTGCTTTCGGCTACTATCGCGTGGAAGGATTGACCGCGGGCGAAACGTACGTCGTGACCGTCGCGTCAAAGAACTATGCGTTCGAAATGCCTAGCCGCATCGTGACACTCGGCGACAGCGTCGCGGGACTCGATTTTACGGCCCGGCCTTGACCGGCGGCGGGCCGCATCACTGAACGCTGACCCGTCCGCCGTCAACTGTCAGATCGGGCGATGTCGCGGCCGTGGTTGTGTTTTAGCTGAGAACGGTAGTATATTTTCCTTGAGGATGACAGCCTCAAAACGGCGCTTTTCACTGCGGTGATCAGCGCCTTTTTTAGTTTCGAGCCGTTAGCCGGCTGCAATATTTTAGTCAAGCGTCTTTGGGCGTTTGCGAATGAGTTCGCACGGGATTATAGTTGTGCGAACACAATACCCCGGAGGATAAATGAAAAAACTGAATGTACTCGCCGCCTCGGCATTTTTTATGCTGGTGTGGCTCGCCGTGCCAAGCGCCGTCCCGGCACAAAAGAACCCTAAATTTGACTACCCGACACTCGAGCGCCAACTCACGCAGGAGTATCACGGCGAATCTGTCATACTCGGCAGCGAACTCGCCAAACTGATCGCCGCAAATCAGGAGTTTGAGATGCTTCGCTCGGACGAGTTTACGGACAAGCGCGGATTGCCGCCCTGGCTGCGGGTTTGGTGGCGCAAGGCGCACCCCGAGCTTGAATACTCAGCCGAGGACCCGACCAAGGGTTATCCGTTGGTTCTCAAGGAGATCCTCGAATGGATGATCACCCATCAGGACCTCAAGCCGGGCCCCGGAGCCGAATCCGATCGCGAAGGCCGCTCGTCCTTTGTTGATATGCTGGTCGGGACCAACGTCCGTACCTCAGGAGCTCAGACAGTTCCTCGCAGCGAATCGTACATTCAGATCAACTTCTTTAATCCTTCGCAGATACTCGTCGGCTCAAACAACATCGGCGGCAGCGGCCAGCAGGGCATCTACCGCTCGGCCGACGGCGGTACGACCTGGGCGCAGACGACCTTGCCATTCGCTCCGGGCGACACGTCACATTCCGATCCGACAGTGGACTTTACAAATGACGGACGGGCTTGGTCATCGACGCTGGGCATAACCGGCGGCACACTGCGTTTGCGCAATTACTATTCGACCGATGCCGGCGCGACGTGGACCTTTGAGGCGACACCGTCGGGTACGCAGACCAGCGTTGACAAGCAGATCGTCTGGGTGGACAAGAGTGCGACGTCGCCCTATTTTGGCCAGACGTACGCGATCTGGCACAACGGCAATCCGGCGTATGTCAATCGCCGAACGGCCGGTGCCGGCGGCACGTGGCTTGCCGCTCCGATCCAGGTCAGCGGTGCCGAATCGACCGGAACGGCGATCGGCGGCGATATTCGCTCGAACAGCGTCGGCGAGGTTTTCGGCTTCTGGCCGACGACCACCAACCGCCGCATCATAATGGTCAAATCGACCGACGGCGGCAACACCTGGGCACCGGGCATCCAGGTCGCAACCACCTTTGACGGATTTGACATCGGCATCCCGTCGTTTGCCAGCCGCCGGGCTTTTATTTACGTTTCAGGCGGCGGTTACCGCACGATGGCGAAAAATAACGTTTACGCATCGTGGACCGACCTGTCGGGCGAGACCGGTTGTACCTCGGCCGCAAACGAACCGGGAACGAACGCGGCCTCGACCTGTAAGATGCGTGTCTGGTTCGCACGTTCGACCGATGGTGGTGCGACCTGGTCGGCACCCGTCAAGATCAACAATCAGGCGACCAACAATGACCAGTTCAGCCAGTGGCTGGCGATCGACGAGACCAACGGCAATCTCGTAATGATCTACAACGACACGGTCGCCGACCCGACCCGCAAGAAATCGGATATTTGGTTTCAGGCGTCGTATGACGACGGCGTAACCTGGACGACCGCCGAAAAGGTGACGACCGCGATGACCGACGAAACGATCGCCGGTGCCGACAGCGGCAATCAATACGGCGATTACAACGGACTCAGCGGCTACGCCAATTCGTTCTTCCCGTCGTGGACCGACCGCCGCAATAACGCCCGCGAAGAGATCTGGACCGCACTGATCTCACTCGGCCCGCCGCCGCCGCCCGCCCCGATCATTCAGGGTGCCGGCGTCACGATCACGGCCGAGAACGGCGTTCCGATCAACGGCGTACCCGATCCGGGCGAAACGATCACGGTGAACCTAGGCCTGCAAAACGTCGGCAATGCCGACACCGGTTCGGGCGTCACGGCGACTCTGCAGGCGACCGGCGGCGTTACCAACCCGACCTCAGGACAGAATTACGGTACGCTGACCTTCGGCGGCCCGGCCGTTTCACGCAGTTTCACGTTCGTCGTCAATCCTTCGAGCGTTTGCGGCAGCACGATCACGCTGACGTGGGTCGTACAGGACGGTGCGAATTCGCAGAATATTACACAGGTCTATTCGCTCGGCACACCGGCTGTAAGCTTGTCGCAGAACTTCGACGGCGTTACCGCACCGGCACTTCCGGCCGGATGGGCGACGACCAACGAGGGAGCCGGCCCGCCGGCACTATGGACGACCAACGCGACCGGCCCGAACAGTGCGCCCAATTCGGCGTTCACCAACGACCCGGCAACGATCGGCAGTTCGTACCTCGAGTCGCCGGTGTTCGCGGTCAATTCGGCAAACTCGCAGGTCAAGTTCAAGAACAAGTACATTACCGAATCGACGTTTGACGGAATGGTCCTCGAGATCAAGATCGGTGCCGGAGCTTACACCGACATCGTCACGGCCGGCGGTTCGTTTACCTCGGGCGGCTACAACGGCTCGATATCGACGGGCTTCTCAAGCCCGATCGCGGGCCGACAGGCGTGGACCGGTACGTCCGGCGGTTTCATCGACTCGGTAGCAAACCTGCCGGCGTCGGCCAACGGCCAGAACGTCCAGCTCCGTTGGAGAATGGCGACCGACTCGTCCGTTGCCTCGACCGGCGTCAATGTGGACGACATTCAGGTCCTCGCGGGCACGATCTGTGCGGCGGTTCCGTCGTCGATCAAGTCACGTGCCGATTTTGACGGCGACGGCAAGACCGATGTTTCGGTATTCCGTCCGTCAACGGGCGTCTGGTACCTACAGCGTTCGACCGCCGGCTTTGCGGCGATCAACTGGGGCGTGAGCGGCGACGTTCTCGTTCCCGGTGATTTCGACGGCGACGGCAAGGCCGACACGGCCATATTCCGTGCGGACGCAAACCCGGCCAACTCGGACTACTACTTGCTGAAGAGCAACGGTTTTGTCTTCCAGGGCACGTCTTGGGGCGTACCGGGCGACGTGCCGATCGTCGGCGATTACGACGGCGACTCGAAGACCGACTTTGCCGTGTTCCGTCCGTCAAATGGCACCTGGTACATCCTGAACAGCAGCAACGGATCGAATACGGTTGCGCCCTTCGGACAATCGGGCGACCAGGCGATGGCCTTTGACCTCGAAAACGACGGCAAGACGAACCTCGCGGTCTATCGTCCGGGCAACAACACCTGGTACATCGCCCGCAATACGGGCGTTCCGGCCACCAATTTCGACGCTTATCCATTCGGATCGGCGGGCGATATTGCGGTGCCGGCCGACTATGACGGCGATAACAAGGACGACGTTGCTGTTTTCCGTCCGTCCAACGGTACGTGGTACATTCGCCGCAGCACGGACAGCGTCGCGACCATCAAGCCGTTCGGACTCAATGGCGACGTGCCGGTTCCCGGCGATTATGACGGCGACGGCAAGGATGACGTCGGTGTTTACCGCGGCGGTGTCTGGTACGTCGATCGTTCGACCGCCGGATTCTTCGCGACGCCTTTCGGCATCGGTTCGGATACGGCCGTTCCGGCCGTACTGCACCCGTAACCGGCGGTACTGACCTGATTGAGGGGCTGTCTGAAAAGGCAGCCCCATTTTTTGCGCCGATTGCTATGCCGACAGTCGGTTTAGCGATATATTAATCAACTAGAGATGAACCGACGCGAAATGATAAAGGGTGCCGCCGCCTTACCTGTGCTTGCACAGGCGATGCTCGCGGGGACGCCCGCCCGAGCCAGGATGATCAAACCCAAACGCCTAATGCCCGGCGACACCGTCGGCATTATCGCCCCGGCCAGCGGCGTCGCACCCGAGACGTGGGACCGCGCAGTCAGGAATATCGAGAGCCTCGGTTTTAAGGCCAGGATCGGCAAGAATGCCCGCGGACGGCTGAGCTTTCTTTCGGCGACCGACAGGGAGAGGCTCGAGGATCTGCATTGGGCGTTCTCTGATCCCGATATCAGCGCCGTTTGGTGCGTTCGCGGCGGCGGCGGTGCCCCGCGGTTGCTGCCGGACATCAATTTTGCGCTGATCCGCAAAAATCCCAAGATATTCATCGGTTTTTCGGACATTACGGCTCTTCATGTCGCGATCCATCAGCGAACCGGCCTCGTCACCTTTCATGGACCGGTCGCGTCGTCGGAATACTCAGACTACACACGCAAACACGTAAAGAACGTGCTCTGCGAACCGTCGGCGCCGTACCGCGTCGATGTTTCGAAGTTTAATGCCGCCAAGGAATCGGCGTATTTTCGGACCGAGACGCTCCGCAAGGGCAAGGCCCGCGGACGGCTGATCGGCGGCAATCTGGCATTGCTCACAGCCGTCGCCGGTACGCCATACGCTCTCGGTGATCTTAAGGGCAAGCTGCTCTTTATCGAGGACGTCAATGAGCCGGCATATCGCGTGGACCGCATGCTGACGCAGCTGCGGCAGAGCTGTGACCTGCGCTCGGTCGAGGGCATCGCTCTCGGTATCTTTGACGAGGGCGGAGCGACGCCGGCCAAGACGGCACAGCCGGTCCTGGACGTTTTCCGCGATCGCCTCGGCGACCTCGGTGTTCCGATCGTGTACGGCCTGTCGTTTGGCCACATCCGCGACAATCTGACCTTGCCGTACGGCATCGAGGCCGAACTCGACGCCGATGCGGCGACGCTCACATACCTCGAATCCGCGGTGATCTGAACTTAGCTTATTTTGGTGAGATTATGGGGTCGGTCACGCCGATCTTTCGCAGGATCGCGGCCGATTCGGCCGGGGTCGCAGACCTCGGTGCGCCAAAACGCTCGACGATGACGGGCAACAGCTCGACGCGGTCGAGGCGTGCCGTTTTTTCGACATTTACCCCTCCGTCGTGGGCGACCGTGACCTTGAGCATCAGCCCTTCCATCGTGTCGGGCTTGCGCTGATCGAAGATAAAATTGCCAAGCGAATAGAAGATGTACTTGCCGCGATAGCTCTCCATCGTCTGGATCCAGTGCGGGTGCGACCCGATGACCATATCGGCTCCGCTGTCGACCGCCGCACGGGCAAAATCGATCTGCGGCTGGTGCGGCCGCCGCGTGTATTCGGTCCCGGCATGCATCGCGACAACGACGAACTGACATCCCTCATCGCGAAGGCGGTTGATCGAGCTGCGCATCAGATCCACATCCTCGATGCGTGCGACATACGGGTTGCGTCCCACACCGCCGTCGTTGTACGACGAGTAGGACGCGGCGATAAAGCCGATCTTGATGCCGTTTGCGGTCACGATCTTGCCTTTCCACGCCTCTTCGGGCGATTCGCCGACGCCGACGTAGTCGATGCCCTTGCCGGGCAGGAACGCCATCGTATGCCGCAGGCCGGCGACGCCCTGATCGAGCGCATGATTATTGGCGAGCTGCACGATCTTGAAATTGTACTTAACGAGCCCCTCGACGTCCTTTTTGCGGGTGTTGAAGACGAGGCCCTTGCCGACGCGGCTGTCATTGCCCGAAACGGGCGTTTCAAAGTTGCCGAAATTGAAGTCGGTCGAACGAAACACATCGGCAAGCGAATTGAACGGCGCCAGTTCACCCTCGCGGTCGATCAGCCGGGCAACGCCTCTTGACAGCATTATGTCGCCGACGGCCAGAAACGTCGCTTTTGACGCCTTGGTCTCGATCGCCGGTTTCGCGTTCGCGGGCGCGTTGTTCGTTGTCGGCCCGCCGCAGCCCGTAAACACGGCCGCCGAGACCAGCATCAGTCCGATTAACCAAGATCGAGATCCATTTAATTCCATAATTTGCTGACTTTGCGGGCATAGGCCCGCTCCATGGACGTCCGCGCCGACAATGAGCCTACACGGGCACGGCGATTGCGTCAAGATAATAGCGGCGCGGCACAATTTATTATTGTGGAGGTGAGCTATGAAAGTACTCATTGCAATCGACGGATCGCCGTTCAGCACCGCCGCCGTGCAGAAATGCGCGCAGATGCTGCCGAACCGCTCCGATACCGAGGTCAAGCTGATCTCAGTTTACGAAAAGCTCGGGCCAATGGTGGCCGAGCCGTTTGGCGTCTCGAACGAATACTATCGTGAGGCCGAGCATGCCTCGCGCAAGCTTGCCGAAGAGGCGGTCATCAATGCCGGCGACCAGTTGCGCGAGCAGGTACACGATATGAAGTTTACGATCGAGTCCGAGGTCGAACGCGGACGTGCATCACGCGTAATCGTCGAGGCCGCCGCCGACTGGAAGGCTGATCTGATCGTTCTTGGCTCGCACGGCTACGGCTTCTGGGAACGCAACCTGCTTGGTTCGGTCTCAGATTCGGTCGTTCATCACGCACCATGTTCGGTGCTTATCGTCCGGATGCCCGCCAAGGCGGACTGACGGCTCAGGTAAAATAGAGGATGCCCGTGACTGCCGCAAATGCTGCCGTCACGGGCATCTGTCGCTCGAACAATAGGCACGCGCGCTTACGCGGCCTTAGCGTGGGACTTCGTCGCCTTTTCGGCGACCTCAAGTTTGCGGCTCTTAAGCTCGGGTTTCGGAATTGCGACCGTCACCTCAAGCACGCCGTTGTGAAATTCGGCATGAGCCTTGTCTGGGTCAAAGCCTGCCGGCATCGGAATGACGCGGTAAAAGCTGCCGTAGTTTCTCTCCGTATGGAAGAATCCTTCCTTTTCCTCCTCGGTTTCCATCTTGCGTTCGCCTGAAAGGACCAGGGCATCTTCTAAAAATTCGACATTGATGTCCTCTTTCTTGATGCCCGGCAGGTCGGCGTGAACGCGGAGTTCACCGTTCTTTTCGACGACCTCGATCACCGGCCACCATTCGGCCTTTTCGATCTCGGCCCGCATCGGGGCCATCATTTCGGCCTCAAATTGCGGCCACATCGTGTTAAAGATGTTGAAGTTGTCAAAGATACGTTCGAAATCGTCGGTAAAGCGCCTCATCATATTGAATGGTGAGATCGGGAACGCCTTCTCGATGTCGAGCGGCTTCCACATCGGTGCGGTCTCGGGCATCTTTTTGACCGGCATCTTGGCGGCCGGCTTTGTTAACTTGGCTTTCATTGATCTGTACCTCCTTAAACACACTCGTACGCGATCTGCAGATAAAACCTCATTATCAGACTGCATCGTGTACACCAACGAATAACGCAAGGTGTGTGCCAGTCGTCGGCCGCCCGAGCCTGTAAAAACGGCATTTTCCGCCCATCGCACGCGTCGTCCCGGACCGCCGGTCGCGAGTATTTTCACAGTGCGCGCGGACAGGTTCGCAGGCGGCCGTTCCGAAAGGGTTCCGGCGTCTTACCGCCCGCCCTTTGGGCCCCGTTTTCGAGGAACGCCGGTTGCATTTATATTCACTGACCCAGGGCATTACGCCGGATCGAACCACACAAAGATCGGAGATCATTCTCCGCGGGAGGACATATGCAGACCAGACTGAGACAAGAATTTGACAGCGACCGCACTGAGAATTTTGTCAGCATCGCCGAACTCAGAACCGGCCGAAATACTCACGAGATCATGTGCGGCGTTTGTTTTCGGCCGCACTTTGCCGACGATACGACATACGAGAGCATCTGTCGTTCGATCGAGCAGGGGCTGGATAACCCGTTCGTCTGCGACGATTGCCAGGCTGCATACGACGAACTTGAGCATCGCGAACACTGACCAAAACGGAGGTTTTGTGAGATGAGGACTCTATTGGTACTAGCGGCGCTATTGACGGCGATGTCAATATCCGCCTTGGCCCAAAACGGCAAGATCACCGGTAAATTGACATACCCGAGCGACTACATTCCGACAACGATGGTAGTTTGCGTCTATGCCGCCGACGGCTCGGCGAACGACCGTTATTGCTCGTCGGACAAGGCATCGAACCTGACCCGGGCGGGCTTTGCGTTTCGGCTCAACTACCGCACGGCTTCGTATCAGGTACAGCTTCCGGCAGGCAGCTACTATCTTTACGCGACGTTTCCAAAGGGCAGGGCACCGGTCGCCGACTATGAAAATTACAAGGCGTACTATAACGAATTTGTCCGCTGCGGCATGAGCGTCGATTGCCCTTCGAAGAGAAAGATAGCCGTTTCGGTGCGAGCCGGCCGAACGACCGGCGGCATTACGCTTGGCGATTGGTATCCATGATCAGCGTCCGAAAAAAAGCGTTAGCCTGACGTCGCCTCGGGCGGGATTTCTTGTATAATCCTACTCGATCCGATGTCACGACTCCTTCAAACCGGACTTTTCCCGACGTTCCCCGGTCACATCGCCGACGGCGCGGTCGTTGTTGCGCTTCATCCACGGGCGGCGATCGACGGTAGCGGGCGTTCATCCGTGACGCTCGATCGCCTTGCGCGTGAGGTCGTCCTTCAAAACGGGCTGTCGCCGGCGGCCGGCATCACGGCCCGTCATTTGCGACGGGTAGCCATCAAGAATATCGTGCCCGGGGCGCACGCGGCTTCACTTGCGGCCCGGATCGCGTCAATACTCAATATTGTCCTGCGTACCGGCATCGACCCGGGAAAGCTCATCGAGCACGGTTCGCCACGCGTTCGGCAGCTCGGGCTGATCGCTGCCGAATATAGGCGTCTGCTTCGCGAGAGAAAACTGATCGACCGCGAAGAGACATTGCTTGCCGCCGCCGGTTTCGCACCGGAACGCCGTCAGATGGTTATCTTCGGCTACCACCGCGCCCGAAAGGAGGAGATCCTCTTCATCGATGCGATAGCGGGTGACGGCAGTGTGCTGTACCTGCCGTGCGGCGAAGAGGGTATGTTCACCGTCAACCGCCGATGGGCCGATCACCTTAAACAGAACGGTTGGGACGTCGCATCCGCTAATATCGGGCCGGTAACTGCCGGCGAGTGCCTCGCCGCCGCCTACGCCACGGTCGCGGCTCCGCCGCCGGCCAATGCCGCGGCATATACGGACATCGACGCCGAGGTCCGCGGATGCCTTGCCGAGGCAAAGCAGTTGGTCGTCAACGGTACCGACCCTCGCGATATCGCTATCGCCGTTCGCGGACTCAGTGACTATGCTCCTGCCATCGCTGCCGTCGCCGGCGAGTACGGCCTGCCGGTCAACATTTCGCTCGCCACGCCGCTTGCTCAAACCGCATTCGGATCTCTGATCGGGCTTGTAATGGATGCCGCCGAAGATCGACTCGGGTTCGAGGCCGCCGCACGGCTCCTGATGCACCCTTTCGGGCCCAAAATGTCCGAGGGCAAATGGACCGAGGCCCGCAAGTCGCATTTTTCGGGCATTGAGGCGTGGGCGGCGGTTTGCCCCGAACTCGGGGCACTTGATGCCGGCGACGAGCCGATGACGCTCGATGAGAGCGCCGACCGCCTTGTTGGATTTCTCAAGTCGATCAATGTCCGTGAAAAGGCCGCTCCGCGAGCCCGCGAGATACTCGCTTACCGCAAATTCACCGAGTCGCTGGATGAACTGAAACGGCTCGACGGCCCGCATATGATGTCGCTCGACGCCTTTGCCGCGGCCATCGGTGATCTGCTCTCGGACGAGAGCGTGCCGTTCAGCCCTTCTTCGACGGGTATCGAGGTCATCGAGCCCAAAAATATCGTCGGCCGGTCGTTCGGGCGTGTTTTCGTCCTCGGGATGGCCGAGGGTGCTTTTCCAAAGGCCGCGTCCGAAGATCCGGTCGTCGATTTCTTCGAGCGCCGGCAGCTTGCCGTTCACGGGGTCGAGTTTGCCGAGGCGGCCGATGTCGCCCGTTGGGAGGAGCTGTCGTTCTATTTCACGCTGCTGTCGGCGCGGGGCGGCATCAAGTTCAGCTATCCGAAGGTCGTCGAGGACAGCGAGTCGGTCGAGAGCTCGTTCTTTAAGCGGCTCGGCGTCGGAAGCGTGCCGAACGCCCCTGAAATGCTCATCGTTTCAAGCCCCGAGGAGTGGCGAACCCGAATGCTGCGCACCGCCGAACCGCTCGGCGGCGACACTGTTATCGAACGGGCGCGTGCTCAATATCGTGTCGAACGCCGCCGCGAGGATGCCGGCACGTACGACGAATATGACGGGATCATCGGCGTGCCGTTCGACGCTGCCGCTCGCGAATGGAGTGCGTCACAGTTGACCCAGATCGGCCAATGTTCGTTCCGGTGGTTTGCAGAGCGGATCCTGAAGCTCAAGCCGGTCGACGAAATGGAACTCGCCCTTGACCCCGCGACCCGCGGCTCGCTCTATCACAAGGCGCTCGAACTTGCCGTTGCCAGAGCAATGAATGCACCGGACATTCGTGCGGCGACGCTCGAGCATATAGACGACGCGTTCGCCGAGGCCGAGGCCGACCCCGAGATCGCACTGCCCGTCGTGCCTAACTGGGAATCGGAACGCGCCGATCAGATCCGGCAACTGAAAAAGGCGATCCGGGCCGCGGATTTTATTAGCGAGGGTTCCCGCGTCGTCGGCGTCGAGGTCAAGTTCAGGGCCGTCCACGAGGGGTTGACGTTCAAGGGAAGCATCGACCGTGTCGATGATACGAGCAGCGGGCTGATCGCGATCGACTATAAGACCAGCAGTTCGAAACCGCTCGGAGCCAAGGACCGCACGGGCCAACTCAAAGTTGACGTCCAGATACCGCTGTACGCCAACGTCGCTCTCCAGGCGCTTTTTCCGCACGGCAATTACGGCGACAGCTCATACTATTCGCTGACCAAGGGCAAAATACTTCGAACAGAGAACGATGGCGACCTTAGAAAATTGAACGATCTTATTGAGGACGTCAAAGCGATCCTGTCGGACGGCTCTTTCGCCGTCGATCCGGACGCTCGCGAGAGCGTCTGTAAATACTGCGAACTCGAGACGGTCTGCCGCAAGGGCCCGCGGCTGATGAGGAGGTCACGGTAATGATAGCCCTCACGCCCGATCAGAAACGCGCCGCCGAAGCCAATGGGTGTGTCGCCGTGACGGCCGGAGCCGGCACGGGCAAAACGGGCATGCTTGCCAAGCGATACCTCCACCATGTCGGAGTTCACGGCCTGTCGCCACTCGCGGTCGTCGCTGTCACATTTACCGAAAAGGCCGCCGCGGAACTCCGTTCGCGGATCCGGCTGACGCTGATCGAAAATCTCGCCGACGAAAAGCTGATCGCCGAGATCGAGGCCGCCCAGATCAGCACCATACATTCGCTTGCGGCTCGCATCTGCCGCGACTTTTACGACCTCGCCGGCATCCCGGCCGATTTTGCGGTCCTCGACGAGACCGAATCGCCGCTCTGGGAGGCCGAAAAGTTTGACGAGGCTCTCGCCGGGATCGACGCCGATCTGGCAGACGAACTCGGCTTTAAGTGGCTCGTGGGCGTACTCAAAGAGCTGCTGAGAGACCCGATCGCCTCCGAAAGGGCACTCAGCCTCGGGGCTGAGAATTGGCGTCAGGCGATCGATCAGGCACGTCAGGCCGCAATCGACGGCATTCTCGCATCTGATGTCTGGAAAACGGCCGCGAGCGTTCTGCCCGAACACCGTGGGGCCGCCGATGATACACTTGAGGTCATTCGCGGTGATGTCGTCAATGCCATGGCCGCCTGTAATGATGGCGTCGCCGCTGCTGACTGTATCGCCGCGATCGATACGGTCCTGAAAAGATTCAAGAGCAATTCCGGCAGTGCCAAAAAATGGGATGCCGCCAGCCTCGATCGCGTCCGCGAATGTCTGTCTGCCCTAAAGGCCCGCATCCGCGACGACCTCGACGTGATATCGATCGTCTTTGGCCCCGAGGACGAAGAGGCCGCCCGTCGCATTCCTCCGCTGGCCGATGCGTTTCGCCGGGTACGCGATCACATCGCCGCCGAAAAGCTGCGCGAAAAGGTGCTCGATTTTAACGATCTCGAGCATTACGCCCTCAAGGTGCTCGGCCATCCGGAGGCCGTCGGGCATTATCGACTCCGTTGGAAGGCGTTCCTCGTCGACGAATTTCAGGACACTAATCCGGTCCAGGCCGAGATCATCGGCCGCCTCGCCGATCATGCGGCACTTACGATCGTCGGCGACGAAAAGCAGTCGATCTACGGGTTTCGCGGTGCCGATACCGGTGTGTTCTCACGCGTCAGCGATACGATCGTCAATACTCGCGGCGGCGAGCGCGTCCCGCTGAGCAAAACTTTCAGGACACATTCCGCGCTCGTTAGATCGATGAACGACGTTTTTGAGCAAGTCCTCGGATCGCTCCATCAGCCGCTCGACGCCCATCGGGCGGAAACCACACTTGCCGAGCCATACATTAAGCTCGCCGCGGTCGCGGCCGAAAAGGGCAGTTCTTCCCGTGAGCAGCAGGTCATCGAGGCACGCTACATCGCCAAACAGATCGCCGAACTCAATGCTCAGGGCGTCGCGTACCGCGACATGGCAATAATCGCCCGGCGTTGGGCTCCGCTTGAGATCTACGAGAGCGTGCTTTCGGCCGAAAATATTCCGGCGGTCAATGCCGGCGGCGGCAGCCTGCTCGCAACGCGCGAGGCACTCGATATCTATTCGCTGATCGCATTTCTGGCACAGCCGCACGACCCGATCCCGCTCGCCGCCGTGCTGCGCAGCCCGTACTTTGCGGTCAGCGACAAGGTTCTGCATTCCGCGGCAAAGGGCGTGAGTGAAGACACAAGCTGGTGGGACGTGATCCGCGGACGAGCCGAGTTTGCCGGCGTCGTCAGCGTCCTCGACGAACTGATCTCGGCCCGCGACCTGCTCTCCGCCGAACAGCTGGTCAGGCTCGCAGACCGCTTGACCGGGTACGGAGCGATCGCCGCCAATCTGCCTCAGGGTTTGCGTCGGACGGCCGATATCAATGGTGTTTACGGCCTTTTGCGGACGATCGAGCGGCGTTCGGGCGGCGGCGTCTTTGCAACCGCGAGAGTGCTGCGCGAGCTTTACCTGACCGAGACCGAGATAAAGCGGCCGCCCGTTGATGCCGGCGATGCCGTCGTGCTGATGACGATCCATCACGCCAAAGGCCTCGAATGGCCGGTCGTTTTCATCCCGGACCTCACTGGCAGGACCCGCGGCGATTCTGCACCGATCCTGATCGACAGCGAGTTGGGTGTCGCGTTCCAGATGGAGGGTGACGAATACGAAAAGGCCGAACCCGCCATTTTCAAGCTGATCAAGCTCCGCCGAAAGCAGCGTGCGGAAGAAGAATCACGCCGGCTGCTATACGTCGCCGTGACGCGGGCAAAGGACAAGGTCATTCTGACCGCCGGTAAGCAGAGCGGCAGCGATCTCGACATTCTTGCCGCCGGGCTCGAAAGTGCCGGCGTCAAAATGAACGAGATATCGTTCGATCATGAGGATGCCGTCACCCCAAGCCCCGGCGACCCCGAGCCGTTCAGCTTGCCGGCGACAGTGAGCGTCGAACCGGTCAGGATCGGCATCGCCGAACTATCGGCGACCGACCTTACGCTCTATGCCCGGTGCCCGAAAGCGTTTGAATACATGGTGATCGACGGTAACCCCGGCATCTCGGACGGTTACGCGCGAGCCCGTGAGGTCGGAACGCTGACCCATCTCGCACTCGAACTCGATATAGACTCAGTCGAAGATCTGCGCGCCCGATCGCCGATTAGCGGCGATGGCGAGCTGGCCGAAGCCGTCGATCTTGCGGCGAGGTTTCGCGCTCGGGCGGTTTACGAAGGGGTCCGTGGCCGCGGCGACGGCCGTGAGTTGCGGGCCGTCCTGGAGACCGGACAATTGTCGGTGACTTGTATCGCAGACGTGGTCGGCGGCGATTTTGTGCTCGATCATAAGACCGACGCCGAGATGTACCCCGACGAGCACCGCTTTCAGCTCTGGGCATATGCCCGGGCGTTTAAAAAGCAGCGCGCGTTGATCGCCTACCTTCGCCACGACAAGCTGTATGAATTTGACGCCGCTCGCCTCGCCGAACTCGACGACGAGGCTCAGGCGATCATCGGCGGCATACGCTCATGCGATTATACGCCGCGGCCGTCAACCGCCGTTTGCGGCTATTGCCCGTATCGGACCATCTGTCCGGCGGCCGTCAATCGCGATGCCAGTTGACGCGGGCGACCTTGTTCTCATGCGAAAAGTCGTACGTCACCTTGCCCGCGAACGCGCGATTCAGTGCGTGCCCGAGCCGCTGAGCCATGTGCTCGGTCGTGGTTTCGACCAATAGTTCGTCGACGGTCTCGATCCTTTCCATAATGCGTGACAGCGGATTGTCCTCGACGGCGCGAATTGCCTCGTTCTCGATCAGATTGATGATCTCATCGTGATGGCGGGCCAGAAATCCGCCGTTCATCGTCAGATAACCGCCGACGATATGGTTTTCGATCTGCTTGCACGCCTGACAGACCACCGAGTTCGACGGACGCCAGTGCATATGCTTGCCGCTCTCACGGGCAAATTTCGGACTTACCCAACGGCCTTCGGTGTAGATCGAACCACATTTTGGGCACGATGCCGGCTCGGCCAGTTTCATGCCTGCTCGATGTGCTCCGCCCTCGTGATCGACCCGCTTTTTGTACGCCTGATTGTCAAACTTCCTGGAGCTGTTCATATCGTCACCTCAAAACCCTAAAACGCAAAAAACGTGCCCGAAAAAATGGCCGCTGACCCACTAAAACTGACCTTTTCGGCCGCCGCGGATCCCGCCGTTCTTCGCTCGTGGGTCAAAAATCCCGCTTGTCGCGAATTATCTCGCGCTCCAGTCCGACAGAGAGCTCTCCGGCTGAGCGAAAAGCCCGATCTTCGGCTGCCCTGAACCTATTTGTTGGGAATGATATTTGCGTTGAATGATATGAGAGCCTTCCGGTTAGCCGGCGGGCCGTGGGTCAGGAGGTTTACAATGTTAAAAGAAGCTGTGGATGCCAAGCCTGTCAAAGAGGGCTTTATTAAGAACGCGATCCAGGCCGCGGAGGACGTCGCCCTTGCCGGACTCAAGGTCGAAAAGCTCAAGGCGCGGGCGGCAAACGCGATCGAGGACGGTATGGTCGATGCAAAACGTATGGTGAAACGCGGCGTTTACGCCGCCGAGGACCTGATCGACGACACCGAATACAAGATCAAAAAGGATCCGTTCGCCTCGGTCGGCATAACGTTCGGGGCCGGACTCGCCGTCGGAGCCTTTCTCGGGTGGCTGATCACATACAAGACACGTCCGTGCGTCAAAGAGTGACGACGACGGCCAGACAAAGAAAAGCGGCCCTTGCGGGCCGCTTTGGTATTTAAGGTAAGTATATTATTTACTGCAGTTATTTATGTGGAGCCGCCCATCGGAGTCGAACCGACGACCTTTCGATTACGAATCGAATGCTCTACCAACTGAGCTAGGGCGGCCTATTGGTTAGTGAACACCGGCCGCAGCGACACCGGAAAATACGAGATCGTCCAGCGTTTTATATGCCTTGACGCACCTGAGAGGTGCGGCGGAACCGGCTCTTTTCGGCTAAGCCGAATCAAATAATATACTTGGTGGCCGCGATCGTGTCAAGCAACTGCGCCGGCCGAGTGCTATATGCCGCGCAGCCGGTAGATCTCGGCACGTTCGGCGACCATTTCGCGGTCGAGGCCCTCATCGACTATCAACTCCTCGGCCGGCCGTCCGGCGATCCAGTTCTGCGGGATGAGCGAGCAAAGGGCAAAAACGTCGGCCTCGCATTCCTTTCGGTCGCGGCGGCCGACGCCGTGAAAATTGGCGGTGGTACCCGAATCGGGCAGATGCAGCAGAAAATGGCCAAGTTCGTGAAACATCACGAACAGGCGTTTGACCGGCGGCAATTTGCTGTCAATGGCGATGAAATGGCGACCTCTGACCGAGTAATAAAACCCGTTCGTCCGCAGCGGCATCTCGGTCACCGAAACCTTCAGCCGGCGGCAGATGCGGTAAAAGTCTTGTTCGGTCAGCGGTTTGCGGTTCCACTGACGGCAGACGGCTGACGCTTTTTCGGATAAAAATCGCATTGATCGGGAGCGTGTTGCTATTGCAACAATGTAGCATGTATGGCGCCTGAGCGCCAGCGGTTTTTGGGACTACTTTGACTTCAGCGTGCGGTCGAGCACCTTTTTGGCGTCCCGAACGGCCTCGATCTTTTCGGCCTTGGAGTAGCTGGACCATCCCTGAAAGAACACCA
>JAIBCA010000007.1 GCA_019694345.1 Pyrinomonadaceae bacterium
TTGAAAAAATTATCGTCGAAACGGTCGGTGTCGGCCAGGACGAGGTCGAGATCGTCAAGACCGCGGACGTGTCGGTCGTCGTGCTCGTTCCCGGAATGGGCGACGACATTCAGGCAATAAAGGCCGGCATCATGGAGATCGGCGATGTTTTTGTGATAAATAAGGCCGATCGCGAGGGCGTTCTCCGCACACAAAAGGAACTCGAAGCACTGCTTTCGCTCGCACATCGTCCGGACATGTGGCATCCGCCGATAGTTCCGACGGTGGCGACCGAGAACAAAGGTATCGATGATCTGGCGGCGGCGATCATATCGTATTACGAATATCAGTCGGGCGGCGAGGCAAGCGTCCAACGCCGGCGATCTATCGCCCGTTGGCGCCTGCTGGAGCTTTTGCAGGAAAGGCTCCTGACCGATCTGCTGAAGCGCAACGGGACCGCGGAAAAGCTTGACGACCTTGCTCTCGCGGTCGCCGAAAAGCGCAATGATCCGTATTCGGCCGTCGAAGAAATAATTAAACACGTATGAAGATCAACCATCTTGGAATAGCAACAAAGGGCATCGACGACGCGCTAAAGTTCTGGTCCGACGCGCTCGGGCTTGAGAATGTGCATACCGAGATCGTCGAAGATCAGAAGGTCCGCGTCGCGATGCTCCCCATAGGCGAGAGCCGCGTCGAACTGCTCGAGCCAACATCTGACGACTCGCCGATCTCGAAGTTTCTCGAGAAACGCGGCGGCGGCATCCATCACATCGCCGTCGAGGTCGAGGATATATCGGCTTCGCTCGCCCAACTTAAAGCCAAGGGCATGAGACTGATCGACGAATCGCCGCGGGTCGGTGCCGAGGGCTGTCTTGTCGCTTTTGTGCATCCGGCGGCCACGGGCGGCGTGCTTCTTGAGTTGGTTCAGACCGCCGATTGACGCTTTCATTGGTTTATTTGACGGCTGTTTGATATCATATCCGTTTGAATTTCATTTGATTTTTTGTAAGTGAGGACTTCGCGAATTGAGCAATTTAACTAAAGGTCTTATTTTGGTCGGCGTGATCATTGCCATCGGCGCCGGACTTGTTGTATGGAAAAAGAAGGTCGGGGGGCACTCGACCGAATCGTTTAATCAGATCAGTCGCGAAGAGGTCGAGATGCTGCTGGCCGATGTTTCGAAACAGAACCCGGCGATCTTGAAACGCTTGAACGAAGATCCGGAACTCAAAAAGCAACAGCTTGAAAGCCTCAAGCAGCTGCTCGCCTTTGCCAGCCAGGCCAAGGCCGACCGCCTTACCGAAGAGCCAAATAACAAACAGGAACTTGAGAATATCAAGGCCGAGATCACTGCCGTCAACTACGACCGCGAAATGAACAAGGACAAGGGTCCGCTGCCGCCTTTCGGATTCATTACTGAGGACATGATCAATCAGTATTGGGGCGAGGACAACAGTCCGGCCGCTCCGAAGAGTGGTTTTGCCGGATTGATGGACAAACTCGGCCTCGGAGCTCCTGCCGAAAGCCGTACGCACGCCGCCGAATTTGAGGACTTTTTGAACACGAAGGTCGCTCTTTTGAAAGCCGGCAACCCTGAAATGGCTAACCGCGAGATCTCTGAAGAAGAAAAGACCCAGGCAAAAGAGGTTTTCGCGAAGATACGCATATATAAGAAAGAGTTCGACACCAAGGCCGCCGCCGGCGAGCTTTCGAAGGAACTCATCGACCGCGTCAATCTTCAAGTCAAGCTCCAGCAGGCACAGTTCCTCGCACGTATCTACTCTGAAACCTTGACCGACAAGATGAAGGTCACGGACGAAGATATCGACAAATACATTGCCGCACACCCCGAGTTGAGCCCGACCGAAAAGCGAAACAAGGCGACCGAAATCCTTAACCGTGCCAAGGCCGGCGAAGATTTTGCCGCTCTTGCCAACGAGTTTTCTGAAGATCCCGGCAACAAAGGCCCTGAGGGCGGCGCCGGAAAGGGCGGCCTCTACGCGGACGTTCCCAAGGGCCGCATGGTCGCTCCTTTCGAGACAGCAGCTCTGGCTCTTGAGCCCGGACAGATCAGCCCCGAGCTGGTCGAGACCGATTTTGGCTACCACATCATCAAGCTCGAGCGTAAGCTCGGCAAAAAGGACGCGGCGGCCAAGGACGAAACCTACGACGTTCGCCACATCCTGATCTCGACCAACATCAAGGACCCGGAAAAGCCCAATGCACCGGAAATGCCGGTCAAGGAATTTGTCCGCAACAAGCTTGAAACGGAAAAGGAAAAGGAACTGGTTGACAAGATCGTCGCTGCAAACAACGTTCAGGTCCCTTCGGACTTTACAGTTCCGCAGGTGACCGACGAGCAGATGAAGCAGATGCAGCAGCGTCAGATGCAGCAAATGCAGCAGATGCAGCCGCCTCCGGGAGCTGAACCGGGCGAACCCGCGAAGCCCGGCAAGGACAGCAAAGAGGTCAAGCCTGCCGCTCCGGCCGGGAAAAAACCCGAAGCTAAGAAGTAAATGGACTTTGGCGATCACCGCGTCGAGATCATTCCCGACGCGGAATTCAAATTAGACGGAGGGGCGATGTTCGGTGTCGTCCCTCGCGTCGTTTGGGAACGCGTTTGCCCGGCCGATGGTCTTAACCGGATCCGAATGAACATGAACTGCCTGTTCATCGAAACGGGTAAAGAACGAATCCTCGTCGAAACAGGCATTGGCGAGAAATGGACACCGCGTCAGACCGAGATCTACGGGATCGAACGCCAACGCCCGTTTGCCGATTCCCTGTTCGAGATCACCGGCTGCCGGCCCGCAGACATTTCGATCGTCATCAACACACATCTGCATTTCGATCACGCCGGCGGAAACACGGTGGGAAAGGATGCTGAAAACGCGAGCCCGCAATTTACCAGTGCACGTTATCTCGTCTCACGATCGGAGTTCGAGCACGCCGAAAGCCCGCACGAGCGCGACCGCGCGAGTTACCTGTCGGAAAATTGGCGGCCGATGATCGACACCGGACAGCTCGAACTGATGCCCGACCGGTATGAAGTAGTTCCGGGCCTTACGATCGAGCAGGTTCGCGGCCATTCCGAGACGATGCAGACCGTCCGGCTGGAGAGCGGCGGGCGAACTCTGTATGGTTTTGCCGATCTGATCCCGACGCGTCATCATCTCTCGCCGGCATGGATCGCGGGTTTTGATCTGTACCCGGTCGAGACGCTTGCATTCAAGAAAATGATCCTGCCGCGGGCCATCGAAGAAGATTGGACCTGTCTGTTTTACCACGATATCGACACGCCGCTTTGCAGACTGATCGAAAAAGATGGGAAAATCGTTCCGGTTCAGATAAATTGAAAGGAAAGAACATGAAGAGAATTACGATCCTCGCTATTTCACTAATGGTTTGCTTGTCCGCCCATATCTCGTTTGGACAATCGAAAAAGGAAACTGACCGCAACTCATTCATTAGCAACGCCAGGCTGCTCGAAAAGAAACCGTTCGATCCCGCCGCTGCAGGAGCTCGTGAATGGGGTTTTCGATGGCTTGTCGAAACCGACGAAGTTAGTGTTTCGCTCTGTTCCGACACGATGAAACTCATCCCGGAGAAGAAGAACAAGTTCAAGTCCGAACTATTGATGCAATTCTCATTCGGAATGGCAGTTTTCAAGCTTGAGAACCCTGACAAAAGATCTGATGAAAATG
>JAIBCA010000143.1 GCA_019694345.1 Pyrinomonadaceae bacterium
TCTTGCTGGTCACCCGCGTCCAGACGTCCTTGCCGGCGGCATGGCCCGCGGCGAAAAGCATCACGAATAGAATAACGAAGGTGCGGACGATGGCGTTGCGGGAAACTTTCATATTCGCGTGGGCCTCGAAGATTGCCTCAATAATCAAAAACTACCACATCACGCGCGTTTTGATAAGAGATTTCTGTCCGCCCACTGCCGACGCCGATCGGGCCCTGCCCGCGACCGCCCCGGCGATGCCAATTTCTTGCCTTTACCCGGCCGTTAATGCTACATTTCCCAAGCAAATATGCCTATCAACTCCTATATCGAAAACATCGCACGAGATTACGCTCGTGGAATAGCAACCGAACATACATTTCGCCCGGCACTGAAAGCACTAATCGAGGAACTTGTCCCCGAGGTTGCCGCGACCAACGAGCCAAAACGCATCGAGTGCGGCGCGCCTGATTACGTAATTACGCGCAAAGACATTCCCGTTGGCTACATCGAGGCAAAAGACGTCGGTGTTGACCTCGAAGGCAAAAATCTCAAGGAACAGTTCGACCGATACCGCGATGCTCTGGACAATCTCGTCTTTACCGATTACCTCGACTTCAGGTTTTTCATCAATGGCGATGCAACCGCGTCGATCCGAATTGGTGAGGTTCGCAACGGCAAGGTCGTCGCGTTTCCCGAAAAGTTCAACGAGTTCACGAGCCTAATAAAAGAGTTCTGCTCTCGCACTCCGCAGACCATTAAGAGTTCTAAGAAGCTCGCGGAAATGATGGCTGAAAAGGCAAAGATACTCGCCTTTATCATCAAGAACGCCCTCGAAGAAGATATTGCCGCCGGAGCCCAAAGTGATCTGACCAATCAGATGAAGGCGTTCAAGGATATTCTCATCCATGATATCGATGCCAAGGCGTTCGCAGATATCTACGCGCAGACCATCGCTTACGGTATGTTTGCGGCTCGGCTTCATGACGATACGCTCGATACGTTCTCACGCCAAGAGGCTGCGGCCAAGATACCGAAGACAAATCCTTTCCTTCGCAAGTTGTTTCAGTTCATTGCTGCCTTTGACCTCGACACCCGCATTGATTGGATAGTCGATGCTCTGGCTGATCTGTTCCGTGCAACCGATATTGCGGCGATCCTCAAGAATTTTGGTAAGAGCACGCAGACGCATGACCCGATCATGCATTTTTATGAGACGTTCCTTGCCGAATACGACCCGAAACTTCGTAAATCGCGGGGCGTTTTCTACACTCCCGAACCGGTCGTTGATTTCATTGTTCGGGCGGTCGATGACATCTTAAAGACGGAGTTCAACTTACCGAACGGCATCGCCGATACATCAAAGGTAAAGGTCAAAGTAAAAACGCCCGTTGTCAAAAAAGGACAGGGAACCGTTTACGAAGAGATCGATAACGAATATCACAAGGTACAGATACTCGATCCTGCGACCGGAACCGGAACTTTCCTTGCCACGGTCATTAAGCAAATATACAAGGGCTTCGAGAACCAACAGGGCGTTTGGAGCCAGTATGTCGATGAGCATCTTATACCTCGATTGAATGGCTTTGAGCTATTGATGGCGTCGTATGCAATGGCGCATCTTAAACTAGATCTATTGCTTGCAGAGACTGGCTACAAGCCCGCGACCAGTAACGCTAACGACCAGCGGCGTTTCCAGGTCTATCTGACCAACGCTCTCGAAGAATACCACCCCGACACAGGCACGCTCTTTGCCAGTTGGCTCAGCACCGAAGCAAACGAAGCCAACCATATCAAACGCGACACCCCCGTAATGGTCGTCATCGGCAATCCGCCTTATTCCGTAAGCAGTTCGAATCGCTCCGTGGACGAAGATGGAAAGAAGACTTGGATCGGTGGTTTAATCGACGATTACAAGAAGGACTTGAATGAGCGGAAAATAAATCTCGATGATGACTATATAAAATTCATTCGGTTTGGCCAGCACTTCGTTGAAAAGAACGGTGACGGCATTTTGGCGTTTATAACGAATAACAGCTTTTTGGATGGCGTCACACATCGGCAAATGCGCAAATCGTTAATGGAGGCTTTCGACGCGATTTATGTATTGAATCTTCACGGGAGTTCGACACTCGTTGAAACAGCGCCCGGCGGTGGAAAGGACGTGAACGTTTTTGATATTAAACAGGGCGTAACCATAAGTCTCTGCTTTCGGAATAGAAAGACTGGAAAGCATCCACTTGCGAAAGTTCGGCATGGCGATATATTCGGTACGCGGGAATTCAAATACGATTTCCTTTCCAGGCACTCAATTTCAACGACAGCTTGGACCCAAATTGACAATAAAGAACCCTACTGGTTTTTCGTACCAAAGGATTTCGCTCATTCCCTGGCCTACAATTTCGGCTTTGGGGTGTCGGAGCTATTCAACGAATTCAATACTGGGATTCAGACGAAACGTGACAAGGTCACTATCAGTTTTACCTTGGACGAGGCAGCGACGAAGGTCAACTACTTTCGCGAAAATGACTCAGTGGCAATTCGCGGCTATTTCGATTTACCTGCGGATGGGCGAGACTGGACGATTGCTGACGCAAAAAAGGATCTTATGACTTCCCGCGTCTCCATCGAGGACGTATTCTATCGCCCATTCGACATTCGGAAAATCATTTACACTGGCAAGACGAAAGGAATTGTTGCCTATCCCCGTAACGCGACCTCTAAACATCTCTTGCGAGGCAATAACTGTAGCCTTATAACGTTACGCATTAACGGTTCGAACAACGAGTTCGTTTCGGTTGTCACAGATAAGCTGATTGAGAAAGGCTCGTTGCCTAGAGGTAATTATTCGTTTTTCCCGCTCTATCTTTATGCTGACGAGATCCAACCGAGTCTCGACGAAAGAACCGACCGCGTTCCGAATCTCAACTCCGAGATCGTCGATAAGATCGCCGCTGCTATCGGCCTGAACTTCACTAATGAGAAGGAGGAGACTGACGGGACGTTTGCCCCGATAGATATTCTCGATTACATCTATGCCGTACTGCATAGCCCGAGCTACCGCGAGAAGTATAAGGAGTTTCTAAAGATCGACTTTCCGCGTGTGCCGTACCCAAAGGACGCCGCGACGTTTTGGGAACTCGTTGCCCTCGGCGGCGAACTCCGACAGATACATCTACTCGAATCGCCTGTTGTCAGCCGATTCATTACAAGCTTTAATGTTGATGGTGATGGCATTGTCGAGAAACCCGAATACAAAAACGGCAACGTGTATTTCAACCCGACACAGTGCTTTGAGAATGTCCCCGAGATCGCATGGAATTTCTACATCGGCGGCTACCAACCCGCCCAAAAATGGCTAAAAGACCGCAAGGGCCGCAAACTTTCATACGACGACATAAACCACTACCAAAAAATAATCGTTGCATTGACCGAAACCGACCGGATCATGCACGAGATCGATAAGATTGGATTCGTTGAATAGATTGCTCGTATGAAAAAACTCACGACGGCAAATTGGCAGGAAATGGATCCCACCTGTCGGGGCTTTGAATATTTAAATCACCAAACCGGCGAATCCGGGGCATTATTCCCGGATCGTTGGGCGCAGATGCTGCTCGCTCTGGAAGTTCACGATAATGTGCCCGAAAATATTCGTGGGCTCTTCGACGTTGCGCGTGGTGCGATGTTGTACGGCTATTATTATTACCCACTCTTTAAACTCGGCGTGGATCAAATGCATCGTGTCGCTGAAGCGGCTCTGTCCGAAAAATATCGACAGTGTGGTGGGCCGCAATCCGAAAAGAAAGGCGGTTTCGTAAGTCTTTGGTCCAAGCTTCAGTGGCTATCAAATAATCAGCACATCGACGTTGAACAGAAAGATGAATGGGAGTGGGTTAGGGAAATGCGAAATGATGGTTCTCATCCAAGGGACGTCGCTTTGTATCCGCCGATACCGTCTCTGTCACATGTCGAGGAAACAATTCAACGGATAAATCGTCTTTTTTTATAAAGAGTCCTCAAGACTCCCGCGAACATTGGTCTTCACGCACAGTTTGCCCTCGGAAAATAAAACTTTCCTAACGACAAACAAAACTTTTCTGATAGAAAACAAAAGTTTTCTACCGGTTGCGGGTACGTTCCTATGAGTTGCGGACACGTTCCTGATAGAAAACAAAACTTTTCTACCAGTTGCGAACACGTTCCTACCAGTTGCGGACACGTTCCTGATAGAAAACAAAACTTTTCTATGAGTTGCGGATACGTTCCTACCAGTTGCGGACACGTTCCTGAGAGAAAACAAAAGTTTTCTACCGGTTGCGGGTTCGTTCCTGTGAGTTGCGGACACGTTCCTGCCAGTTGCGGACACGTTCCCGGCGAAAAAGTTTACGTTCCTGACGGAAAAGTTTTGTTTCCCGCCGACAAATAAAAGTTTTCTCATCGAAAATAAAAATTATCTGACAGAAAACTTTATGTAATGGAAATGCCGTTTTGCGACATATACGGTTAGAAGCGCATTTTTTTACGGCGGTTCTTGATCAAATATCAAAACGGGAGACAAATATCATGGCAGATAAACCATTTCCGACGAACGAGGCCGAGCTCAACCTGCTTTTGCAGACGCTGAAGGCCAAGTTGCCCCTTCACCAGGCCGCACTCGGGCTGACACCGGCCGAGGTCACCTCAGAGAGCGAGGACGCCGAGAATTTTAACTACCTCATCACGATGGCCCCGCAGGTGATGGACGCAAAGGACGCGTACTTTGCCTTTAAGGACCTGTTGATCGACGGCGAGATCAGCAACGTCCAGCCGCCGATGCCGACATTCCCCTCGGTCAGCACTCCGCAGCATCCGCTGCCGGGTATCAAAAAGCGGACGCGTCTTCTCATAAAACGCATCAAGGCCTCGCCCGGCTATACGACGCAGATCGGCGAAGACCTCGGGCTGATCGAGAACGACCAGCAGGGCTTTAACCCGAACGAACTGTTCGCCGAACTCAAATTACGTGCCCTCTCGGACAGCCGCGTCGAGATCACGTTCTCGAAACAGGGACAGGACGCGATGCAGGTGACGTTTCGCCGCAAAGGGGACACGGGCTGGACAGCGGCCGGTACGTTCACGTCGTCGCCGGCGATACACACGGCATCGCCGACCGTGCCCGGCGACCCCGAGACGCGCGAATATCGCGGCATCTTGATCAAAAAGAACGATCCGATAGGGAACATGTCACCGAGCTACAGCATCGTCACAACGCCGTAAGCGTTGGCGATCACACAACCGCAAAAAGGCGGAAACCCGAGCGGTAGCGAGGGTGTTTCTTTATTCACGAGAATTCAGAGATACACACTTCCTACCGGTCGTGTTTCCGCCTTCGGGCGCCGCTTGCGGGCCGCTTACCGTTTGGTGGTGCTGCGGAGCTGGCCGTTGATGATCGTGCCGACGCAGTGCGTCGTCCATTCGAGCGGGTCGCCGTCGTAGAGTGCGATGTCGGCGTCCTTGCCCGCGGCGAGCGAACCGATGCGTTTGTCGAGCCCGAGCAGCTTGGCGGCGTCGATCGTGATCAGTGCAAGTGCGTCGCTCGGCGAGAGGCCGTTCTGAGCCGCCATACCGGCTTCGTAAAGCACGACGCGCGTCTTTGGCACATAGCCCTCGTAACCGCTCTGCAACGCGACGGGCACGCCCGCGGCCTTGAGCTTGGCGGCCGTCTCCATCGACATTCCCTCAGTATCGCCTCCGGCACGGCCCATCGTCGGGTGAATTATCACCGAAACGCCCGCCGCCTTGATATCGCTCAGCACGAGCTGGGCGTCGGCCGCACCGTCGAGGATGACGCGGACGCCAAACTCCTTGGCGATGCGAAGGGCACTGATGATGTCCTGAGCCTTGTTGGCGTTGATCAGCAGCGGCACCTCGCCCTTGATGACGGAGGCCATCGCGACCGAACGCACGTCGCGGCCGGCTTCAGGCTTCTTTGCCGCTTCCTGTGCCTTGATCAGCTCCGCCCGCAGCATCGCGATCGCCTTGGCCCGCGTACCGGGCGATTTGCCCGCACCGGCGAGGCCGCTGTTGCCGAGCGTGACGACGACCGCCGAGGTCGGTACGATCACGGCTTCGTCAACCGTGTTGCCCCACGTTTTGGCGACCATCATCTGGCCGGGCACGAGCGCCGACGGCTGATGGCCGGTGTTGATGGTCGTCACGCCGAACTCGCGTACCCATTGGATGAGCCGCTCGTTCGGGTCGTAGGCGTCGGTGGCACGCAGTTCCGGCTGAAACGGGCCGCTGCCGTCAAGCGCCATCTGGTCGTGCGGCTGATTCAAATAGCCGTTGAGCCCGATGACCGTGCGGGCATCGATCAGGCCGGGCGTGACGACCTTGGCGGTTATGACGCGGTAATCGGCGGGAATGGTGACCTTATCCGCCGTACCGACAGCCTCGATCTTGCCGTCCTTGACGAGCACGACGCCGTTGGTGATGGGTTCGCCGGCCATCGTCCAGACCGTTTCGCCCTTGACGGCGATCTGCGCATGAACAGTGACGAGTGATAAGTGACAAGTGACGAGAAGACTGAAGGCAAAGGCCAACATCGTGAACAAGCTTTTTATGTTCATTATTCGAAATTCTATATTCTGCATTTAGTTGTCACCTCCGAGGTCGCCGTCGAAGCAGTCGATGTGCATCGTGCGGTCGGTCGTGGCTCCGTTGCCGCCGACCTGCACCAGATAATCGGCCGGATTCGAGCGGTCAAAGACCTTTTTGCCTTCGACCCACGTTTCGAGGACGTGCGTGTAAATGCTCAGCGGATCGCCGGACAGGACGATAAAGTCGGCGTCCTTGCCCACCTCGAGCGAGCCGACGCGTTTGTCCAGGTCGAGCATCTTGGCGTTTGCCATGGTCAGGGCATAGAGTGCGCCTTCACGCGTCATACCTGCACGGACGGCCATTCCGCCGCTGCGAAGGAACCAACGCGAATCCGTGATGCCGTCATCGGTGTGAAAGCCGGTCAGCGCACCCGCCTTTTCAAGCGCCGGGGCGTTGATGGCGTAAACATCCATCGTCTCGAGCTTGCCGCCGGGCGAGTCGATAAAGATGATCGACGCGGGCACCTTGGCCTTGGCGATCTCGTCGGCGACCTTCCATGCCTCAGACACGTGCTGAAGCACGAGGCGGAACCCGAACTCTTTCTGCAGCCGCAGAACGGTCATAATGTCGTCCGCCCGGTGCGTGTGAAAGTGGACCATGCGTTTGCCGTCGAGAGCCTCGACAAGCGCCTCCATGGCGAGGTCGCGGGCGGGCATCTTCGTCGCGTCGCCGGCGGCCTTTTTGATCTTGTCGCGGTAGTCCTGTGCCTTGATGAACTGGTCGCGAACTAGTGCGGCGGATTTTGCACGCGTACCGGGGAAGTTGCCGCCGCCTGGACGGATCGGGTTGGTGCCGTTGGCGAACTTGATGCCGCCCATGTACTTGCCGGTAGCGTCGTAGATCAGCAGATCGTCAACCTTGACGGCGTCGTCGCGGAGCTTGATGTAGAGCGTCTGTCCGCTGTCCAGATGACCGGAACCGGGCATCACATTGACGGTCGTGATGCCGCCGCTCTGCGCCCGCTGAATGCTAGACGAGCGTACATTCAACCCGTCGAGCAGTCGGACGTCCGGCTGGATCGGGCTGGAACCGTCGGCGCCCGAGCCTTCGCCGATGTGGCTGTGCGTATCGACCAGGCCGGGCATGATCGTTTTGCCTTTGGCGTCGATGATATTTGTCGTCATGACGACCGGAGTGGTCTTTGCGTCACCGACCGCGATGATCTTACCGTTTTGAAAGACGATCACGCCGTCCTCGATGACAGGGCCCGTTATGGGGATGATCCGTGCGTGTATGAACGCGACGGGCTGGGCCTGTGCGGCTGCCGTTGCGGCAAACATACCGGCGGCCACGATCGCGAGAAAGAGTTTCTTCATTCAGGTGTCCTCAGTTTTGTTGAAATTAGAGCGGTTTGTATTGATAAGTTGCTATCTTTTGAGCCGCGTGTCAAAGGGCGTTTTGATATTTGGCTAGTTTTCGGCGTTGACGGGCAGCGTGACCGTGAAAATGGTGCCCGTCGGCTGATTTTCCATGACCTCGATCCGTCCGCCATGGGCCGTAACTATTCCATAACACACCGCAAGGCCGAGGCCCGTGCCCGTTCCCGCCGGCTTGGTGGTGTAAAACGGGTCGAATATCTGCTCGGCCGTCCCGGCCTCGATGCCTTTGCCGGTGTCAGCTATCTTGACGACAATGTCGCCGCCGTCCGCGGACACGCGGACCACGAGCGTGCCTCCGTCGGGCATTGCATCGCGTGCGTTGAGCAGCAGATTGAGAGCGACCTGCTGGATCTGGTCGGCGTCGGCGTGGATCGCCGGCAGATCGTCGTCAAGATCGGTCTCGACGGTGAGCTTTTTGAACGATTCGTCAAAACTCGCGAGCCTCAATGCCGACGAAACGACCTTTGACACATCAACCGCCGAACGCGCCGCCGGCCTCGCCCGCGCAAAATTGGTCATATCGGCGGTGACCTGGGTAATGCGTTTGATCTGAGCGGCGATCAGCAGGAGCTTTTCGCGGGCGTCGTCGGGCAGATCATCCTTTGCCTGCATCATCTGGATGAGCGAAGAGATCGAGGCGAGCGGATTGTTGACCTCGTGGGCGACACCGGCCGAGAGGGTGCCCATTGCGGCGAGCTTTTCGGTGCGGATGAGCTGTGCGTTGAGGTGGCGTAATTGCTCGATGTCGGCCGCCATCTTACGGCTCATCTCGTTGAATGAGTCGGCTAGCAGCCCGATCTCGTCATTGGTCCTCCGCATATCGACCTCGGTGCCGTAACTGCCCTTGGTCACCTCGACGGCCGCGAGAGTGATCCGCTGGAGCGGACGCGAGATAGTTCGCAATATCAGCAGCACGAGCAAGAGGTTCGGGATCAGGGCCGAAATGACGCTGAAGACCAGATAACGCCGCCACGCCTCGGCGTCCATTCCGTTGCGAAACGCCCACCACGCGATCGGTATCTGAAACAACACAAAACTGATGATCGCCACCGACGCGATACTGAGTGCGACCTTGTAGGTTATCGGGAACAACCGGAATTGCGTAAGAGCCGATTGCAGCGAAAAAAGCCGGAAATTGAGCATCGCGTAGGCGAATATCAATACTCCCGGCAGCACGAAGAGAGCGCTCAGCGGCAAGAGGCCGTAATAGCCGAAGTAGGGAAGCACGATGTTCGCCAGGGTCTTCAGCACGCCGGTGATCGCCAGCCCCCAAATGATCGCACCAACCTGTTGCCCGGACTGTGTCCCGCGGTACATTCGATACTTGCCGAAAAGCACCGCCGCCCCGTAAAAATAAACAAAGTAGACGTATATGACGAAAGCGTATGCGAGCGGCGAAAGATCGATGACGAACCTGCCGTCATCGAACCCTGCTCGGTGCCACAGCAGGCCGAACGCCGCCGCAGGTACGAGAAATATTGCGGGAGCGAACAAAATTGCGGCCCGCTGGCGAGGCGTACGGGCGTTCTCGGGGAAGACCCACGCGAACACGACCATCGCAAACTGCATCAATAGCGCGATCACAAAACTCGCGGCGACCCACCAGCCCGAGGCGCGGTCAACGGGGTAGAAATTCCAAAAGATCAGGTCCTTAGTGATCCAGATGGCGAGAAATGCGATGAAGGCGGCAAATGTCTGGTGCGCGCGGTTGCGCGGGTTCGCAACAAAAACGTAAAACCCGAGCGTGACGAGCAGAAAAAGTGCAAAAAGGTGGAGCAGCACCAGCATTGGCTAGATAGTAAATCGTCCGCGAACGATTACAAAACCGAGCCTGTCGCCTAGCGGTAAACGGTACCGAAAACAAAAGAACAGATCACTAGCGTGAAACCGAGTGCAAGCGGGAGGAAATGGCGAAGGTCGATGAGCCGGGCCCGCCGGATCGCACAGTAAGGCAATGCAAACGCCGGCAGTGCTATCATGCCGACCGCTCCGCCGAGCACGGCACCGAAAAACGCTCCGAAGACAAATATGAATATTCCGCCGGAGCCGCCGGCGACAATGCCCCACAGAGACCCGATGATTGCCAACAAAGGCAGCCGGAGATGCAGCGGCTTTGGTTCGACATTTTCGACGAACTTGGCGATGACCTTGCCAAAGGAGTATCCGGCGGCGGCCGAAACGATCGTGGTCATCAACATCATCAAATAGAGCATCGACGCCATGCGTCCCGCCGAGGACAGGCTGAAAGCAGTAAATATCGATGCCGGGACGAGTGACCCGATCATCAGGCCATAATACGCAAATGCCGTTTCGGGCTTGAGCGGCCGCTGCATCGCCGCCACCTCGGCCTCAGTCGCAAGGGTCGGATAGAGCTTGTTTCGGCGATCGGTGTCCGCGTTTGCCAGGATCAGCGTCGCCAGCCGGCGATCGAGCGACTCGGATTCTTCAGGGGTTAGTTCGCTATCGAATGGTGTTGTGACCCGGTACTCCATAATTCACCTTTGGATCTGTCATCCGCCGCGAGCCAAGGCATTGCCGCTTGGCCGTAAGTACCGGCCAGTTTGGCGGCGAGTTGTTTGTCAGAAACAGCGTCGGCAGTTTCGAACGCGAGCCGAACGACCTCGTCCGGCATTTCATCCGGAGAGGCAATGCTCGAAATAATGTTGGCAAATTCGTCACGAGCCCGGTCTCGGTGGCGACCAAGCTTGCGTGCATTCTTACGGTTGAGGCACGTCGTCGCGAGCGATACATCGCCGTGTCGGGTGACCTCGAATATCTCTGCCACACCTCTGCCCGGTTCGGCCGACCCGGAGCGCGCGAGACCGGTGTAACGCAAAAAAGTGTCCCGAAACTCAAATACCCGCGGCGGACCATGTTCGGCGTGAATTATCGCCTCAAGTTTCGAACGGATCGCCGCAAGCCGCTGATCTGTCGTTTCGGACGGATCGAGAAGCAATTCGGACGATCGTGCAAGCAGCCGGAAGAGCATCCGTCCGGCCGAGATCGGCCATAATAAGAACCGGATAACAACCCCGAACGCCGTTGCAAAAACCGAGCGGTCAGTTCGCCGCTGGAGATACTCGACGCCAAAAGGTGCGCCGCATGCCAGATAAATGATCAATGATTCAGAGAAATTCATTCGCCTGACCAATGGCAAATCGCGTTCCACAGGCCATTACTGTTACTGTTTTTGTTACAAAAGCCTTAAATTTCAACAAAATCAAACGTTTACGATCTTTTCTGGAACAACCAATTGCACAATGACGTACTCTAATCGTTGGCAAATCGCGAAAATCAGTCGAAACTTTTGGCATTTTGCAAAAATGCTCGACTCCCGTAACAGCCGATCGGCCGTTATGCAAAACAAGAGGTCACGAGACGTCAACGGTTGTGGCATTAGAATTGCCATGAAAATGTCAGCGGATCGATAGTTGAACGAAAGAGTTCCGAAAGATCGGGTAACACCATACAAGGAGGAATCTAGTAATGAACGGCAAATCAAAGGTTAAGATCATTAAAAAAGCGTCAATAGCGGCAGCTGAGCCGAAGATGACAGGAGCCAAGTCCGCCCGTGCGTCTGCACGCGAAATGGTGTCAAATGTCACGGATTGGGTTACCGAATTCAAATCGCGGAAGAGCGAAGAGACCAAGGCCGCCCTCGAACTGCTTTTTACAACAAAGACGCAACCAAACGAATCATAGAGCAACAAAACACGTCCGAAACGGCGTGTCAGCAGCTATCATTTCCATATTTAATAAAGGTTTTAATTGACAGCCGGCCATGTCGGCTGTTTTTGTGTGTCCGCCGAATAAGCGTCCGGCCGTGAGAGCTCAATTTGCGGCACCACGAGTTTCGCTGTTATCCTACGAGTAAAGTTCACGCAAAACGGGAAATATCTATATGCAGGGAAAGGTTGCGATCGTAACAGGCGCAAGCAGCGGCATCGGTAAGGCAACGGCGGCTTTATTGGCAAAGAATGGGGCGACGGTCGTGGCGGTAGGCCGTAACGAAAAAGATCTCTTGGCTCTTCGCGAAGGGCTGAAGACAAAAAAGGGCAGTATTCGGATCCATCTTGCTGACGTGACGGAGTTTTCGCAGATTGATCGAATGGTGTCGGAAACGGTGCAGAGTTTCGGTCAGATTGACATTCTCGTCAACTCGGCCGGGATCATCAAAAACGGAAATATCGAGAACACGACCCTGGATGACTGGGACAAAATGATGAATCTCAACGTCCGCTCGGTTTTTAACCTGATCCAAAAATGCCTGCCCCATCTCGAAGCGGTAAAGGGAAATATCGTGAACGTATCGAGCGTCGCCGGAACGCGTTCGTTTCCCGGTGTGCTCGCCTACTGCGTGTCAAAGGCCGCCATCGACCAGCTGACACGGTGTACGGCGCTCGAACTCGGGCCCAAGGGTGTTCGTGTGAATGCGGTGAATCCGGGTGTGGTCGTGACCAACCTGCATCTTCGCGGCGGTATGGACGAGGAAAGCTACAAAGCGTTTCTTGCCCATGCCAAGGATACTCATCCGATCGGTCGCGCAGGCAAACCGGAAGAGGTTGCGGAGCTGATCGCATTTTTGGCGTCGGACAAGGCAGGTTGGATAACCGGTGCGACGTATGAGATCGACGGCGGACGCGGGCAAACCTGTGCCCGCTGAGCTTGGATGCTAATAGTCGGGTTTGATCAATGAAGGTTCAATTGCTGCCAAGTACGATCGAGACGGACGGCACCGCCGCCAAGCGGCAGCATTTTTCCTGTATCGTCGTCGATGACCGCGTGGCGATCGATGCCGGAAGCCTGGCCTTTTCCTGCAGTGACCTCCAACGTTCGCAGATCCGCGACATCGTCATTTCGCACGTCCATCTTGACCACATTGCCGGGCTTCCGCCATTCGTCGACGACCTATATTCGACGCTTACCGCTCCGGTCCGCATTCACGGTACGGTGGGAATGATCAACGATCTCGAAACCCACATTTTCAACTGGACGATATATCCACGTTTTTCTGAACTAACGAACTCTCACGGCAAGGTCGTGGAGTACGTGCCGTTCACCGGCGGAACGGAATTCGGATGTGCTCACTTATCGATAATGCCCATCGCGGTCAATCATGTGCCCGTGAGCATGGGCTTTATCGTTTCTGACGGAAATGTTTCGGTCGGCATCACGGGCGATACTGCACACACCGTCGATGTCTGGGAGCAACTCTCGGATCGCGGTGATCTTGCGGCGGTCTTTGTCGAATGTGCTTTTCCGGACGACCTGGCCGACCTCGCGGCGGCATCACACCATTTGACGCCTTCGGGCCTTGCCGAAGAGCTGAAAAAGTTCAAACGCAGTGACGTCCCTGTTTATGCAGTGAATATCAAGCCAATGTTTCGGACGCGTGTGATCGACGAATTGTCACGGCTTGCGATCGGTGATCTGTCGGTACCTGAGCCTGGACAGGTCTTTCAATTTTGAGGCTCGGCTGCCTTATCCCGCATAAAATTTATCGGCTCGAAAGCTCCTTCGCGGTGCTCGCCCAAAAAGTTCTCGAGGACGACACGGCCGTTCGGCATCACGTGTTCGATGCGAAAGGTCCGCTCCTCGCGCATTTTGCCGGGCATGATCTCGGCACGAAACGTGACGAGCATGCCCTGTCGGGCCCACACGTTGCCGTTCGTCGTTTCGGCACGACGTCTTTTTCTAAAAAAACTCATTTTGCGTTCATTCCTCGGTTTCGACGGGTCGCTTGTGTTTCACCTTTCGTTCGGCGGGGTGGATCCTGACCTCAGGCTTTTCCTTTCCGAGCTTATGCGACGGCGGTGCGACCGGTTTTCTGATCGAGTCAAACAGTGCCGTCTCACTTTTTTTCTTTTTGGGCCGTTTAGGCATTTGACGATTATAGCAAAATCCTGCGGACCGGTGTTTGGAAGCATCCGGAGAGGCCAGAATTGACAATAATTAACAAAAAATTCACTATAAAGAGTCGTTGATCGAACGTCCGGAAAGTCGTAATAGTCTGATTTTGCAGGGGAAAAGGCCTATCTCGAAATTTCGACAAAGCGGTTTGGCAGAAATGACGCCGACGCGCCGCCCGATGTGGCTGCCGGCCTCAAATTATTACGCGCTGACGATGGCGGTGGTCATTGCGTTCTTCTTTCTGGTCTGGGGAATACTCCACGACGGCGGCGACGAAACGCCCTGGATATCTGCCGGGATCGGTGCCAGCGTAATACTATTCGGGGCGGTCGTGCTGAGGGAATTGATCATGCGGCGGGCCCGTAATCGGTATGTGAGGGCGCAGCGAAGTTTTGACCGTGAATTGCGTGAGGTCTATTCGAAGCTCGGCAACGAACGCGACGCTGAAAAGCTAACGCTCGGCCAGAACGAGGCGATCCTCAGTGACATCGCTAAGAAATCGAGTGCGGCCCGGACGCTTGGGAAGTTTTCGGCAGCTCATCGAGAGGTGTTTGAGCTGTGCGATGATTATCTGGCACGCAACAAGCGCGAACTGGCGGTGATCGGCACAGGGTCACCTCGGCTCGTGCCGCTGCGAAAGAGCCGTGAGCGGGTCGCGGAATTTCACCGCTATCACATGCTGCAATGGGCCGAGATCGAGGCGAAGGAATTGACGCAGGAGGCCAAGAGCCGGGCCAAACTTTCGGAAAAGGTCGAGTCGGCGCAAGCGGCGATGAATGTCATAGATTCGGCGCTCGGATTTTATCCGACCGAGCGGTCACTGCTTGAGTCGCGTGAGGTGGTCGTCGAACTGATCGCCTCGATAAAGGTCGCCCACTGGGTCGAACGGGCGGAGCGGGCCGCATTCAAGGGCGACTATAAAGAAGCCCGCAGCCATTATCGAGACGCATTGTTTTACCTCGGCCGCGACAATATAAGCAGCGAGGATCGAGAGATCGCGGCGAACCGCATTAACGCGGAGATCGAAAGACTTCGCCAGCTGGAACAGGATTGAGACCGTCGTCAAATGCCGAAATGATGGTCGTGTTAATATATAAGAAATGATTTCCCAACGATGCCCAAAATGTCACAGTGATCGGATCAGACGCGGATACCGCCCCACGCCGTTTCTCTCAAAGCTCATATTTCGATACAACCTGTTGTGCGACAGTTGCAATTGGGAGTTTTTTGGTTTTGCCGTGCCCGGCACTGTTGAATCGCGGCCAACGCGAAAGAATAAGAATAAGCGTAGCGGCACTCAACGCAGCTGAACATCGATACCACTCAAAAAACGATCAGACGATAATGTCCCGAGCCAATCCGTACCACATCAGGCGCTTTATCAACGTGGTCTGTATTGGCCTGGTCATCGCGTGCTTTGCAGCCGGAGCGTCAGGACAAGGTCAAACTGCGGCGGTTCCCACGCCGACGCCGGAATTGGTTCATTACGGCGATCTGATAGACCTCGACGTCGAGGGCGGATTCGAGTTCGACTGGCGGGGCAGACTTAGTCCGGAGGGCTTTCTGGACGGTTTGAACACCTACGGCGACCCGGTTTATGGCCTCTGCCGAAGTGAGGCGGACATCGCCGCCGATGTGGTCAAGGCGTACAAGCGACTGCTTCGCGAACCGGTCGTGACAGTTCGGGTGATCGACCGGTCGAACCGCGCCGTTGCGACACTCGACGGAGCCGTCAAATTGCCGCAGCGGTTCCAACTTCGCCGTTCGGCAAGACTGCTCGAACTGATAGTACTTGCCGGCGGCATAACCGACGATGCCGGCGGTGAGATACAACTGTTTCGCCCGCCGAATCTGAGCTGCGACAGGGCACAATCCCCGGCGGGCAACGTCTCAGCGGTCGAGGTCATCACAATCGCAGATCTTTTGAGTGGAAAGGCGGCGGCAAACCCGGTCGTCCACAGTGGCGACCTGATCACTGTTCGCGGGACAATGCCGATCTATGTGATCGGCGGCGTCAACAACCCCCGAAACATCGGAGCCCGAACGGTAATGACCGTAACCCGGGCGATAACCGCGGCGGGCGGACTGGCGAAAGAGGCGGACACGGGCAATGTGGTCATCTTCAGACGTGACGGCGGCGAAACCCGAACGATCGAGGTCGAACTCGATAAGATAAACGCCGGAAACGCGACGGATATTGAATTACGCCCGTTCGACATCGTCGAGATCGGCCAAAAGGGACGCGGGAAGCGAACCTATCCGCCGGTCTTGACCGGTTCGACGAACAAGGCCCCGATCACTCTGCCGCTAAGGGTGGTCGAGTGATCCAAGGCCGGCAAGCCGGACAATACCGACGATTTTGGTTGCCAACGGCGTATGACAACCATATACTTAAAAGGTTATGGCAAACAAAGTTCGAAAATTCAGCCGGCGAACGCTGGCACTTCTGTGGACCGTTCTTGTCGCTGTTGTGATCGGCGTACTCATTTACTTTGAGCAAATATCGGTGCTCTACGTGCTTGCGACTCTCTCGCTTGTCGCACTTCTGCTATTCGTAGCATTCGCCGACCTCGAAAAAATAGGTTTCGACTCCGGCGAGTAGTTTACACGGCCACGATTCCTTAATGGCTAACTTTCGCAAAATTCTGATCGCCGGACTGGCCGCTCTCATCGCGGTACAGACGGCCTTTGCCGAACCACCGGGTCCGGTCGCGCAGAAGAAATTGCGATGGAATACCGACACGATACGCATCGCGATTTCTCGGTCGATTCTATCCGCTGCAAACATTAGCGGTGCAAATGCTATCGATGCCGTCAAGCGTGGTGTACGGGCATGGGAGGCGTCGGCCGGGGTCGAGTTCGAGATCGTGCTGACCGACCGTGAAAGCTCGAGCGGTCCCGGGGCCGCCGGCGACGGCATCAGCCTCATCACCATCGCGCCGAACGCTGAGAATATGCTCATTTTTGGGCGTGATGACCTCGACGCCGCTGCCAAGACGCGGATCTTCTATAATCGTAAAGGCTCGATCACCGAGGCCGACATCGTACTCAATCCGACACAACAGTTCTCGACCGACGGTGCGTACGGGGCTTTTGACCTCGAATCAACGATCACGCATGAGGTCGGCCATTTGCTCGGGCTTCGGCATTCGAACGTCGTCGGTTCGGTCATGTATCCGACGACGGCGAGGAACGGTTCGCTAGGAATCCCCGGTGTTCTCGCCCGTGAGATCGCCGAAGTGGACATGGCGGGCCTTCGTGAACTGTATTCGCAGTCGGGCGGCGATGCCTGTTGCGGCGTTGTGAGCGGGAAGTTGACGTCGAACCCGAGAGGCGTAAGGGCGACGGATATCTGGGCGGAGGATGCGTTTGGTCGCGTCGTTGCCGAGACAACTGCAGCAACGGATGGCTCTTTCAGATTTGGCGGGATAAATGCTAACTCGGTGTCTGTGTATGCCCGACCATGGGCAAGAGTTGCCGAATATTCGGTCTTCCCGGTGGGTGACGTCACCTTTTCGGAGGGCGGATCGGCGATCAATCGGCGTGTGCAGCGTCAAGTGCGCGGATTTTCGATCGCGGCGATCGGGCTGAACGGCCTGCTTAGCGACGCCGCTTTGCGCATGCTGCCGGGACAGACATACAACGTGATATTGGGCGGCGAGCGATTATCGGCCGACGGAATGAACATATTTACGACGTCACCGTATTTCGCGATTGACCGCTCGAGCATTCGCGATCTCGATTACGGTGAAGGTGTAACTGCGATCACCTTTGTCATTACGGTCGATGACGCGGCACCAGCCGGTAATTATTCGATCTATGCCGCTGACCGTTCAGGTGCGACCGACGCACTCCCGGGGGCGATCATCGTTCCGGCATCGCAGAGGTGATGGCAGACGCCGAGAATCAGTTCCGGACGGACGGAAGCGATTTAGTTGCAATTTGATATTGATTGTGCATAATCAGAAATGTTCACCCCCCAAAAGGTGGACATGTTACACGCTGTGAGGACGTGTAACGCAGGGGCGACGGTGTGGGAGACGTCGCCCTTTTCTTTTTAAATGACGTCTAACGAGCTTTGAATTGATGGTTCGGACGCGTTTTTTTCAAATTCGGAAATTCTGATATCATACTGCTCATACTCGGTTGCACCGCAGGCTGGTTAGGTTATGCGGTGCTTTTGTATCTCGATTTATGAAAAAGGCGTCGTCCGGCTGGTTGAAGAAATGGCTATATCGCGGTGTCCCGGAGATCGAGGGGCCGCATGAGCCTGAAGGCCGACATCACCAGCATTCCTGGTGGAAGGTGATGTGTTTGACCGGTGTCGATTATTTTTCGACTCTCGGTTATCAGCCCGGCATCGCTTTTCTGGCCGCGGGTGTACTTTCACCGTTTGCCACGTTCGTCCTCGTCCTACTTACGCTTTTCGGGGCTCTGCCAATGTACAAGCGGGTGGCCGAGGAGAGCCCGCACGGTGATGGTTCGATATCGATGCTCGAAAGGCTCCTTTCCCGCTGGAAGGGCAAGATGTTCGTGCTGATCCTGCTCGGGTTTGTCGCGACCAGCTTTATCATAACCATCACGCTTTCGGCAGCCGACGCCACCGCTCACATTGTCGAAAATCCTTTTGTCCACGAACATCTTAAATTCCTAAATCACGAGATAATCGTGACGCTGGTGTTGATCATATTGCTCGGGGCCGTATTCTTGAAGGGCTTTAATGAGGCGATCGGCATCGCGGTGGCGATAGTGGCGGCTTATCTTGTTCTCAACGTGATCGTCATTTCGTTTGGGCTTTACGAGATATTCTGGGTGCGGCCCGAGGTTTTCGTGAATTGGCAGCAGCTGGTCTGGTCAGATAAGAATGTGGGCGGAAGCGTGTTTTGGCTTGTAATTGGCTCTCTTTGGTTCTTTCCCAAATTGGCCCTCGGCCTTTCCGGTTTTGAGACGGGGGTTGTCGTAATGCCGCTCGTTAGGAGCGATGTTAAGGGCTCTGACGGAACGAAAGCCGAAGTGCATCGGACCGAATACTCGGACGAAGACCTGTCGGAAGAGGAACGAAATATTCTCAATGGCCGCATTCGAAACGGCAAAAAGCTGTTGAGCGGTGCGGCGATCATAATGAGCTTTTTGCTCATCGGCAGCAGCATCATAACGTCGATGCTCATTCCGGCGGATAAATTCCAGCCGGGCGGCGAGGCGGCAGGAAGAGCGATCTCATTCCTCGCCCACGAGATGCTTGGAGACGTCTTCGGGACGTTCTACGATATCTCGACGATAATGATCCTTTGGTTCGCGGGGGCATCGGCGATGGCGGGCCTGCTGAACATAGTCCCGAGATATTTGCCGCGTTACGGCATGGCACCGGACTGGGCGCGAGCCACACGGCCATTGGTCCTGGTATTTACGGTCATCTGCGGTGTTGTTACCGTATTGTTCGAAGCCGACGTGACGGCTCAGGGCGGAGCTTACGCCACGGGCGTTCTGGTGCTGATGACATCGGCAGCGGTTGCGGTCTCGATCTCGGAGTGGCGGCGATCCAACAAGGTCTGGATGGCGTTCGCTGTCATCACGCTTGTTTTCATTTATACGGTGATCGTGGGCATCATCGAGCAACCAAGCGGTATCAAGATCGCGTCGTTCTTTATCTTCGCGATCATCGCGACGTCGTTCATTTCGCGGGCAATGCGATCGACTGAGATACGTATCGACAAGATCGAACTCGACGATGCCGCCCGGGCTTTTCTGGACGAACTGGACGAGGAAGGCGAGTTTCGCATTGTGACCAATCGACGCGAGACCGGTGACGTAACTGAATACCGATTCAAGGAACACGAAAAGCGGGTCGATAATCATATACCGTCGTCCGATCCGGTGCTCTTTTACGAGATCGAACCGGGCGATTCCTCGGAGTTCAAGGGTAAGCTCTTTATCCGAGGGGTCGATATTGAGGGTTATAAGGTACTTCGCACCCAAGCTCCCGCCGTGCCGAACGCTATCGCGGCATTCTTGCTTTACATCCGGGACACAAAGGGTAAAATACCGCACGTCTATTTCGGTTGGAGCGAAGGAAATCCGATAATGTACCTGGCGAGGTACATCCTCTTCGGTGAGGGGGACACCGCACCGGTAACCCGTGAGATATTAAGGCAGGCTGAGGCCGATCCGGAAATGCGGCCGAGCGTTCATGTTGGAGGCTAGGTCGCTCTAAGCCGCGGCGTTGTGAGCACTATCGGTCTGTTTGATATAGCACGATCGGCAATAGACCGGACGGCCCTGCGACGGAAAAAACGGCACTGTCGTGACCGCTGAACAACTGGCACACTCGGCCGAAACCTCGATATGCCGCCTTTGGCCCGTGGCCTGGGCGTTCTCGATCGCCGCCAGTCGTGCATTCTTCAGCTTTTTGCACGGTTTGCAGCGTTTCGGCGGATTTTGAAGACTCTTGTCGCGGTAGAATTGCTGTTCGCCGGCGGTCCACACAAACTCACCGTGACAGTCGACGCAACGGATCGGCTGGTCGGTGAACTCAGATACTTCGCCTACTGATTCCGGATCGGCTGCGGCCATAAGAGCTGATGATCGGTCTCCTGGCCAAAGGCTTGAACCCGAGTGGCCGGAGCGAAAGGACCGGCAAATCAAACTGCCATCTGACGCGGCCCTGGTGTTTCTAAATCGATGAAAATGACCATACATCCAACAGATTTTTGTGTCAAGCAAAATGGTATTACCAGATCGGCTAAATAGTATCCAATTATGAAAGTATTAGTCATCGGCTCGGGCGGACGGGAACACGCGATATGCGTGGCATTCAGCAAGAGTTCGCGTATCAGCAAGTTGTATTGTGCGAACGGCAACGCCGGGATCGCAAGGGTGGCCGAGTGCGTTAGCTTGAAACCGGATGATATCGGCGGTCTTAGGGCGTTTGCCGCCGAGCACTCGATCGATCTGACCTTTGTCGGCGGCGAAACGCCGCTCGCACTTGGGATCGTTGACGAATTCGAAAAACAGGGCCTGCGGATCATCGGGCCAACGGCCGCCGCCGCCCGGCTCGAAGCCAGCAAGGCCTTCGCCAAGGACTTTATGGCGAGACATGGAGTTCCAACAGCGAACTATGTGACGGCATTTTCGCCCGCGGCCGCGGTTGCCGAGTTGGAAACAGGGGCTTTCGGTGACGATTCGATGCCCGTAGTTGTGAAAGCTGACGGGTTAGCGGCCGGAAAGGGCGTGGTAGTCGCGCTAAACCGGGCTGAGGCGATCGCAGCCATTAATGAGATGGCGGACCTTGTCGGGGCAGATGCCGCCGAAAAGATCGTACTCGAAGAGTGTATGTTCGGCCGCGAGGTTTCGCTGCTTCTGTTTGCCGACGGCGAGGGGTACTCGCTTATGCCGCCGACACGCGACCACAAACGGATCGGCGAGAGCGACACCGGCCCGAATACCGGCGGGATGGGCACTTTCACCGATAGGGCACTGCTAACGGACGATCAACTGGCCGTGATCGAAGAAACGGTGATCAAGCCGACTCTGCGGGGCTGTCAGAGCGAAGGCTTTGGTTTCCGAGGGATACTGTTTCTCGGTCTGATGATGACCGACGGCGGGCCGAAACTGCTCGAATACAATGTCCGCTTTGGCGACCCGGAAACGCAGTCGATCCTCATCAGGCTTGAGACCGATCTGGTCGACATATGCGAAGCGATGCTCGACGGAACGCTTGGCAACCTCTCGATCAAATGGCGAGAGGGCAATTCGGCCTGCATTATTCTGGCCGCGAAGAATTACCCTGCAAAGCCGCGGATCGGTGACATGATCTATGGTATCGAGGACGCCGAGGCATTGGAGAATGTTGAGGTTTTTCACGCCGGCACATCAGCTCTGACAGACGACGAATTTTACACTGCCGGAGGGCGCGTACTCGGTGTCACGGCCTCCGGCGAAGATCTTCAGACTGCGCTTTCGACGGCCTATAAGGCGGCCGGTATGATCAGATTCGATGGGATGCAGTTTCGGCGGGACATCGGAAAATAATTGCCATAAGCTTGAAATGGTTCAGCTATTTGAGATCGCAACCGACTTTCGATCGAATTCGTCAGCTTCCTTGACCAGTCCATTTTTTCTGCAGAACATTGCCAGCGTTTTGTACCTTGAGGCTTGATCAGCGTTAGAGATCCAGCAGATCTTTGCCGTGCACTCGGGGCATGCATCGATCGGACGCCGGTCAGTCTCGCCGAGGTGATTGGTGCCGCTCATCAGGCACTCGTACTTGGTGCAGTGACGCATCGAGAACATGTGGCCGGTCTCGTGGGCACCGATCTTGATGGTCCGCCGAAGAAACGTATCAAAGTCGGCGTTGTCGTCGAGCCGGGCGAGCGACCAGACACCGACGCGGTTCTCGAGGCTCGCCTGGCCGAATACATAGGCCATCGACGGATCGGGGAATAGGTCCTCCGGCGTGAAGGCGATCAAAGCTGCGGCATCGGCCGGCAGCAACGGTTTCAAAAGCTCGTCGAGAATGTAGCCGGTTCTGACCTGTTCGACCTTGGTGTACGTATTTCGCCTGGAATCCTTGATCCTCAATGGCCTCTTGATCGGCCGAGCCGGAAGCATCTTGATCGCCAAGCCGTAAAATGCCTCAATGTAACCTGACGCGATCGCGACGATCTTCGTCTGCTGCGGAGTGAACGTGCCGAGCGGCAGGATGTATATCGCGTCTCGTTCCCTGGTGGGCTTCACCGGGTCGGCGTCAAGATATTCGTCGAACGTCTGGCCGGGCTCATTGTGCGAGGCGAGCCAGTCATAGGCGGCCGGCTTTGCCATCGGCTTAAAGAATGGCTCGATCTTTTTGATATTGTCACGAAGCTCTTTCCGTTCCTTCTTGGCCTCGCGGGCCGCCGACATATTAGATGCAGGTGTATCGCCGGACCGTGAACAACCTGCCGGCAGCAAGGCCGACAACGCCAAAAGCGCAATGAATGCCGCCGTTCGCCGCACATGTGGAACTAAATGTCTTGGTTTGGTCACAATGACGAAGGCCATACTTTTTTCGTAAAGTCCCACACCCGAAGTCCACATTCAACGTCGAACCGCTGTGAGTCTATTTGGCTGCCTGAAACGCCTTGGACCACGCCAAAAATGATCCGAACTTTTCGTTGTTGGCCTCGAGCCAGGTCATCGCGTCCTTTTTGCCGCTGATATAAAGGACCATGTATCCGAACGGTTCGAGATGGCCTTTCTTTTTCAACTCGACCAAAAAGGGAATGTAATTTTTTCCGACAAATGACGAACCGAGTTTCTTGTCTTCGGCCAATAGTCCGATGACGGTGCCGAGGGCCTCGACGAACACCTCGTTTTCCGACTTATTTTTGTCTTTATCGCTTTTGACGGTGGTGAGCGTTCCCAACATCAAGTCGTACATTCCGAAGTCGCCCTCGTCTTTTGGAGCATTCATATCCATAAAGATATTGATGCTGCCCGTTTTAGGGTCCTTTTCGGCCGGCTTTAGCACTTCGGTGATTATGTTTGCCGCGGTCGCTGAACGCTTTGAGTTGTATTCGAGTGTAAGAAACCTCGCTGCGGCGGCAAATGCCGGTATCCTATATTTTGTTCCCTGATAGACGACCGACAAGAGGTAATGCGGACTCGCATAGGCAAAATTGGTCTCAACTGCCTTTTTAAGTTCGGCACGTGCCTCGACATATTTCTTTTGGCGAACGTACGTCACGCCGATGTTGTAATAGACGCTCGAGAGGTGTCTCGCCATCCCAACATCGCTTTTGAGTATACTTTCAGCTTCGCGGTAGATCTTCAGGGCGTCATCACCTTTGCCAACATCATCGAGGCAATTTGCCATGATCGAATAGAACATAGCGAGCTCGTCCGACTTATATTTGGCTCCCAGGTAGGCAGTTTCCATCGCTTTGTCGCGGTCCCCCTTTGCATAAAGGCTGAGGGCCTTTTCGTAAATGGCGATGGTCGCGTCAGCGTTGCCGGCGAGTATCTTGTCGTATTGTGCGATGGCTTCGTCGTAGCGCTTGGCGTCGTGATGTACGATGCCGGCATTTAACGTCTTATTTTCCTCGGCCGAAAGCGTCGATGGCAGTTGGGTTGGTTTGGGGAGCTTTTGGGCAGTGACGGCGATAGCCAAAAGACATATTGTGAGAATCGGGAAAAGCAGCTTTTTCATTTTCGGACTCCTATCGGAACTTGTTTGGGTGAACAATTAATATGATGCCGGAGATCCGAAAAGGTTCCCGCATCCGAATAAAAAATCAATAATCGGCGACGGACGCCGTGTAGCCTTCGAAATTCCGCCGCATTTCGGCCAGTGAATCGCCGCCAAATTTCTCCCGCATCGCATTGGCGAGCACAATGGCAAGCATGGCCTCACATATAACGCCGGCCGCCGGAACGGCGGTTATGTCGGAGCGTTCGAACGCAGCATCGCTCGGCTCCTTGGAGTCGATATCGACCGATCTCAGGGCCTTTCTAAGCGTCGAGATCGGCTTCATGTAGCCGCGAACGCGAAGCTCCTCGCCATTGGTGATGCCGCCCTCGAGCCCGCCGGCCCGATTGGTTTGACGCTTAAAAGAGCCGCTCTCGTGAAATATCTCGTCGTGGACCTCGGATCCGCGCTTTCCCGCGTTTGCGACACCGGTGCCGAGCTCAACGGCCTTGATAGCGTGAACGGACATCAGCGCCTGAGCAATACGGCCGTCGAGCTTCTCATTCCACGCGGTATGTGAACCGAGCCCGACCGGCAGACCCTTTGCCACCACCTCGACAATGCCGCCGAGAGTATCGCCCTCAAGTTTTGCTTCGTCGACGAGTTTCATCATCTCTTTTTGACTCAGCTCATCAACGCAGTTCAGAGGCGAATCGATCGGAATCGCCGCGATCTCGTCCCATTCCCGCCAAAGGGGAACAACCTGAATATGCCCAAGCTTGATAACGTGGCTACGGATCTCGGTGCCGAACGCCGCAAGCAATTGACGGGCGATCGCTCCGCACGCCACCCGGGCCGCAGTTTCTCGGGCCGAGGCCCGTTCGAGTATGTCACGAAGGTCGCGGGTCTGATATTTCTGTCCGCCGGCGAGATCGGCATGGCCGGGACGCGGGCGCGTGACGGCACGCGGGTTTTTGGGCTCGGCGTCGAGCGGTTCGGTGGACATCACGTCTTCCCAATGCACGAAATCGTCATTTCTGACCATCATCGCGATCGGTGAACCGAGTGCCTCGCCGTGCCTTACGCCCGACAGTATCTCGACCTTATCCGTCTCGATCTTCATTCTGCCGCCGCGGCCGTAGCCCTGTTGACGCCGCCACAGTTGATGGTTGATCGCATCGATGTCGATCGAGAGGCCCGAAGGGACACCTTCGACTATGACTACAAGTGCCTTGCCGTGTGATTCGCCTGCGGTGGTGAATTTGAAATACATATAGAAATTTAATCACAGTTCAGAGCCGGTGAGCACAAATAAATTTGAATTCTCATTCGGATCTGTCCGCGATCAGTGATGTCGAACCATTGTTTGCGTCCGCTGTTGGCGAGACCGAACGCTTCCGAAAGATGATCAGTCCGATGCTGCCAATGATCAAAATTCCGCCGAGACCGGTCTGCGGCGGCAGCTTTTCGCCAAGAACGATCCACCCGATGACGACGGCGAGCAGCGGAGTGACGAGCGATATCATCATCGCCTTGGTCGATTCGACCCGTCCGAGCAGCCAGTAATACAACCAAAATGCCGCGATCGTGCCCATGAGCGAAAGATAGAGCACGCAGGCGACGGCCCGCCAGCTCCAATTGTAGGTTGTCGGGTTACCCTCGGATACCAGACTGTAAACAATGATCGCAGGGAGGCCGCAGAGCATCTGGCACAAAAGCAATGCCGCGGGATGAAAGGCACCGCCTTTCGCCTTGACCAAAATAGACGCCTGTGCCGCTGCGTACGACCCCACGACGACACCTACGCAACCGAGGAATGCCATCAGACTCTGGACCCGAAGTTGGTCGTAAAAGATGACTCCGACACCGACGATACCGACGATGACCGCTATTACCTTGATCCGTGTTATTCGTTCGTTCGGCAGAAAGATCCACGCCAGTATCAGGCCAAAAACTGTGATCATCGCCTGCAGCACGGCTGCCAGGCCCGAAGTGATGTGCTGTTCGGCCCAAAACACCATGCTGTAATTGACCGAGAACTGCAGGATGCCGGTGATGCCGATGATCCGCCATTCGAGCCATGTTCGCGGCAGGCTGATACGCTGGTACGCGACAACGCCGGTCAAAATGATGACAGATAGCAGAAAACGCGCAACCGCAAAGGCGATCGGCGGAAGGTCCTCAAGCCCCACCTTGATGAATATCCAGGTCGTTCCCCATATCAGACATAATGTCAGCCAAACGATGACGGTTCTCATTAGTCTCGGGTGTAGAAGCTGAGTGTCGTTTCGCCCTGCTTGAGCATACGCCAGCGGCGAAGCGAGCCGACCTCGTCGGGCAAGTGCCTTTTCGAATGATGTTCGGCAACCAGAATGCCGCCCTCGTTGAGCAGTGTCGAATTGTTGCCGAATTCATGTAGTACGATCCCGTACTCGGCATCATATGGAGGGTCGAAAAAGGCGATGTCCCAACCCACGGTGTGGTCTCGGCCGGCAAAATTCTCAGCGTCGAGGCCGAGAATCTCGGTCTGACTCTCGGGCACGCCAAGTTTGTCGAGATTCTCTTCGATCAGTGCACAGGCTCTCTTTGACTTGTCAACGAATGTTACAAATTCGACGCCGCGAGAGAGGGCCTCAATGCCGATCGCCCCTGTTCCGGCGCAAATGTCTAAGAAGCGTGTCTCCTCGTCGATCCGCGGTGCGAGCACATTGAAAAGCGTTTCACGCAAGCGGTCCGACGTCGGACGTGTTTTGTTATCGGCCGGGCTTTTCAGAACGCGTCCGCCATAAATGCCTGAGATCACTCGCATAAATTAAAGTGTAGGGAAATCGCTTTGCTTGGGCAATGATGTCGGCAAAAGAGATCAGCCTATTCCGCCGAGTCTTACATATTTGTCGGAAAGCGCGAACTTGGTCATCGCTTTGGTGAGTTCGGGATCGGGATCGTCGTTCAGAATCCTTTCTGCCTCGGACCGAGCGGCCATCAGGATGTCCAGGTCACGAGCGATATTGCCGATCTTAAAACTCTGAAGCCCGGATTGGCGTGTGCCGAGGATCTCGCCCTGACCGCGTAACTCAAGGTCTTTTTCGGCTATCTTGAAACCGTCAGATGTTGCCTCCATGATGCCGAGGCGTTCTTTTGCCACAGCGGTCTTTTTGAAATCTGTGAGCAGCACGCAGAAGCTCTGGTCAACTCCGCGGCCGACACGTCCGCGGAGCTGATGAAGTTGGGAAAGGCCGAACCGCTCGGCGTGTTCGATGACCATCAATGAAGCATTCGGAACGTCGACCCCGACCTCGATGACCGTCGTCGAAACCAGTATGTCGAGCCTGCCGGACACGAAGTCACGCATTATCTCGTCCTTTTCGGCGGGCTTCATCCTTCCGTGAAGGAGGCCGACCGTGTACTGCGGAAATTGCTCCAGGCGCAGTTTGTCATACATTTTCGTGGCCGCCTTCAGGTCGGACTTTTCGGACTCCTCGATAAGCGGATAAACGATGTAAACCTGACGACCGAGCTTTATCTCGCGTTCGATACCGTGATACACACCGAGCCGCTTGTCCTCACCGACGACGACCGTCTTGACCGGTGTCCGGCCCGGCGGCAGTTCGTCAATGACAGACACATCCAGATCGCCATAAACGGTCATTGCCAGCGACCTCGGTATCGGCGTCGCTGTCATGACGAGAATGTCAGGATTGAGACCGCTTGCCTTAAGCTGTGCCCGCTGGAGCACGCCAAAGCGGTGCTGCTCGTCGATCACCGCCAGCCCAAGCCTGTCAAATCTGACCGCGTCCTGAATGATGGCATGCGTGCCGATAACAAGATCGATGTCGCCGGCGGCGAGATCGGAGTGGATCTTACGCTTTTGTGCCGCACGAGTGCTGCCGATCAATAATTCGATGCGGTATCCGGTATCTGCGAACAGCCGTTCCGCATTGCGAAAATGCTGTTCGGCCAATATCTCGGTCGGAGCCATCAGGGCGCTCTGGTAACCGTTTTCCATCACGGCGAAGATAGCCAACAGCGCTACGATCGTTTTACCGCTGCCGACGTCTCCCTGGATCAGGCGATTCATCGGAATGTCTGATTTGAGGTCGGCGAAGATCTCGCCCACGACGCGTTTCTGTGCGCCCGTAAGAGCGAAAGGCAGGATATTCTTTAGCCTTTCACGAGTGCCCTCGCCGATCTCGATGACCGGGCCTTTCGGTTCATGCCGGCGTTTGCCTCGAAGCAGTTGCATCGAGAACGAAAGCCAGAAAAACTCTTCGAAGATCAATCGACGGTGTGCTGCACTTCGAAACATCTCGTAATCTGCGATGGATGAGTTCTCGGGTGGAAAGTGTATCTCGGCCAGGGCATCGGCCCGCCTGATCAGCCGGTGCCGTTCGCAAAGGCTTGCCGGCAATGGGTCAGCGACCGAGTCACGGTCAAGTCTGTCGAGCGTACTGTGTATTATCTCCCGCAGCCGTTTGGTATGAAACGGCCCGAGCTTTCGATATACCGGAACACGGCGGGCGGTGTGGACGGTCTCAAATTCCGGGCTGGCGATGTCCTCTTCGAGCTCGTCGTTCTCGTTCGGCGTCCGTTTTACGGCCTTGGCCTTCGGAACGGTGCCGGCAAAGAGGCCGGTGTCGGCAGCGGGAAGTATTTCGAGCTCGTCGGGCTTTGCAAGCTTTAACGCGAATGTGCCCTTACGGTCGTCAAACTCCCAGAGCCCGTAAGCGACGAACCGTGTCCCGCGGGCAAATCGCTCGGTGTAATATTCAAGTATCGACCTGGCATTGCGGCCGGAAATGAACCACTTGACGACTACCGGCTTAAACCGCCGCTCGGCATCGCCGCCCGTGATCTCAAAGATAAAAAGCGGCGGCTTTCGCGGGTCGCGATCGCGACCGACCTGCTTGCCGCCCGATCCGCGAACATATATTTCAACCGCCGCCTCCATTCCTTCTTTGAGCTTATCGATCGCGATAAAATTCGAACGGTCCTCGTAGCGGGCCGGAAAATAATTAAGGAGGTCTTCAACGGTTGCCGAATTGACGTCAGGCCTGGAAGCGATGCCGGCAACGGCGACGGCGAGTTTGCGGGCCATCGGTCCCGATAATCTGGCGACGCCGTATTGATCGAGTTCGATCAGCTGAGTTGTGATTGCCAGCGATCTCATTTGACGTCTTTTTCTACGTTCTCAGGGAGAACGGGTTAAAGTCCGTATCGCGGTCGAAATGATCTTCGTGTTCGGATCGCTTCAAAAAGCTTACGATCTTGTATGTGACCGGTGTCGCGATCACCTCCCAAAATACCTTCAGGAAATAATTGCCGATCATTACCGACACTACTTGTTCATTTGACCACGTGCCCAAAAAGGCGATCGGATAAAATATCAGACTATCGACCGCCTCGCCGGCGAATGTCGAACCGATCGTCCGCATCCATAGGTACTTTCCCGCCGTTGCGAGCTTCATTTTGGCAAGAACGTACGAATTTACGAACTCACCCGCCCAGAATGCAAATAAAGAGGCTGCGACGATCCGCCAGGTCTGGCCGAAGATCAGTTCCACCGCCAGCTGAGACTCCGGCGACATCGTTCTGGCCGCCGGCAGGGAAGTCACAACATACGACATCAGCGACGCGAAGATAAGGGCCCCGAAACCGGCCCAGATGACCTTTCGCGAACGGGCATAGCCGTACACCTCGGTCAGAATATCGCCGAAAAGGTAACTTAGAGGAAAAAAGAGAACGCCGGTGCCGTAGATATATTCACCGTAAACCGGCAGGTTGACCGAAGAGACCTTATGGACCCCGATCAAATTAGAGCACAGCAACACCGCGACGAATGCGGCCATGATCAGATCAAAGTACTTGAATTGGCGGGCCTGTGTCATTCGACAAATTGTAACAAAAAAAGGAAGCAGGCCCGACTCTAGGCCCGCTTCCTAATGCAAAAGACGCAAATTACGCGTTTTCAGTAATAACTTACGCCAATTTGTTGACGTGCTTGGTCAGCCGCGATTTGTAACGGGCTGCCGTATTTTTGTGAATGATGCCTTTGTTCACCGCTTTGTCGATGAGCGAAACCGTCGGGAAAAGAAGCTCGGTACTTGCCGCCTTATCGTGTGCGGCAACGGCTCCGCGAAGCTTTTTGATCGACGTGCGCAACTTGCTGCGATTGCTGCGGTTGATCTCGTTACGTTTTGCATTCTGTCGAACGCGTTTCTCTGCAGATTTATGATTAGCCATCGTTATTTCCAGTCAGTTAAGACAAACTCCAAATTGTAATGGGCGGACAGGGATTTGTCAACTGTGGACATACAAGCTGCAGCCTACTTCTCGAACCTCAGGGCAAGGCTGTGCATGATATCGACAAACAGGGCAACGATCGGTGGGTACATAAAGAACTCGGGCTCAAATTCGGTTGAAAACATTTCCGGATATACCCTGGCCATGAATGTCGTTTGTGTCCCGATCACGTAACCGATGCCGAGGCACACGAGAAATCCGGCAATTAGGACGCCAACCGCCGCTATTCGCGAAAACGGTTTGGCCTGTTTTTCAGCCCCGTCGAGGATCGAGTCGTGAATATTGTCTTCGGCGTCGGTGTACCGGACGAAGCCGTCTCGAGCCCGGCCCCCAAGATGGATCAGCCCAATAACGAAGAGCGAGACCATTATTATCTTGCCGATGACGCCCGTCGAGATGAATATCATCGGCCTGAGGGCCGTAGACATCGCGGCCGCGATGTACAGGCCGACTATCGGATAAACCACTCGCTGAAACGCAAGTGCTTCGAGCCTCTCTTCAGCTAGCATTCGGTCGATGATGTCGTTATACCGCTTTTCGTACACCATCTGACGCCAACGCCGGGCGTGGCGATTCTCGGAGGTAAAAAGGCTGTCGTCACCGCTCGTGCCGCTGTATTGAATATCGAGCAGCCGACGATCATAGAGAGCACGATCCTTCGGGTTACCGAGAACCTCGTATGCCTCGGCTATGGCGGCGAATTTAAGTGCCGTTTCTTCCGACCCCGCATTTTTATCAGGATGAAGCTGCCGAGCCAAACGCCGATACGCCGACTTGATTTCGGCCTTGGACGCCTTGGGCGAGACTTTCAGAATGTCGTAATAATTGACCATCAGACCGAGCGGGACCGCAGATAACAATTTTGCCGCAAGAGCGACCGAAACTGTCGCGAAAAGCAAATTGTATCACGACCAAACAAGAGAATTGGTCACCGCGTGTCTAAATCGTCGATCTGGAGGGCGATCGGGAACGCTCCGGACGCTTTTACCAGATCGACCACGCGTGCTACCTTGCCATACTCCAGTGACTTCGGAGCCTTGATGAAGACAGTCCGCTCAATACGGTCAGAATACGGGCGGTCTGCATCGTCAGCATGGCTCTCGGACAGCGAACCGTTAGCGATCCGGGCGTCAAATATCTCTCGCAAACGGCCTGCCAGCAGAGAAGGCTCGTCAATAGTGCCGAGCCCCGACTCTTTGTTGAGCACGAGGCTGCCATTGCGGTCAACGATCACCACAAGTGTGTCGGGATGCGGCAAAACCTCACCTCGATCGCGGCGTTCGGCCGGCACCTTTGCCTTGAAGCCGCTCGGCCGAATGGGTGTAACTACCATGAAAATGATCAGAAGCACGAGCAGGACATCGATCAGCGGCGTGACGTTGATGGTTGGACGAGCCATTGGATTCCTCCTTCAAGAAGCGTTGATGAAGGGATAGACACCAAACTGTTGGGAATTGTTCCCGAAATTCTCAATTGGCGACAAACTCTGCGCCGAGAGCGTCGAGTAAGGCGGCGGCCTTGGTCAATGTTTCCAGGTACTCGCTTTCGGGGTCACTGTCGATGACGATACCGCCGCCAACATTGAATGTGGCAATGTGGTGTCGAATGACCATCGTGCGGATGGCAACACTCAGATCCATGCCGGCCGGCAATCCGAACGAATCGTCGGGTACGCTGTAGCCGATCGCACCCATCGAGAGGCCGCGTGGGTCGGGTTCGATGTTGTCGATTATTTTCATCGTGCTAATCTTCGGAGCTCCGGTGATCGATCCACAGGGAAACAAAGCCCTAAGAATATCGGACGGAAGGATGCCGCGGCGGAGCTTTCCGGAGACGGTAGAAACCAGATGAAACAACGACGGATGTTCCTCAAGGTCGCATATCTTTTCGGCGGTCACGCTGCCGAACTCGCAGATCCGGCCGATGTCGTTTCGCATCAGGTCAACGATCATCGTGTTTTCAGCCCGATCCTTAGAGCTTTCGAGCAAGTCGCGTCTCATCTCGGCATCTTCTGCCGGGTTGGCTCCGCGCGGCCGGGTGCCTTTGATGGGCGAGGTCGTGATCTTTCGGTCGAGGCTCGTCATTCGAAAAAATCGTTCGGGTGAGCCCGAGACCACCGCCGAGTCACCCCGGGTAAAAAGCGCCGCGAACGGTGCCGGATGTCGGCTTCGGAGCCTGCTGAAGATCATCTGAGGCGAAGTGGTCTCGGGCAACCGGCACCGCAGGCGATGCGTAAGATTTGCCTGATATGTGTCGCCATCGCGAATGTTCTCGCGTACGGATTCGACGGCCCTGAGGTATTCGGCCCTTGTCATATTCGACCGGGCGGTACAACTCTCGGCGGCAGCGATTCCGGCGTCAAGGCAAACGGAAGTCAAAAGTTCGGCCCGCTTCTCATTGCCGGCGAGCGTCGTCCGTCCGGTGTCGTAATCGTGGATGACCAACGCATCGAAACGAGCAATAAAGATATCCGGTTCATTCACCTCGGGCTGTTCGGACGCAAGGCCCTGAAGTTTGAGGCCGAGGCCGTATGAGATGGTAAAAAACGAAATAAGGCCCGGTTCAGCGAGCGAGCGATCAAGGCGATCCAGAGTTTCGTCAACCGACGGCCAGGTCATCGGTAACGCGTCATGCAAGCCGATACCCGCGATAAGCAAATGCGAGCCGAGATGGCCGACGCCGCAACTGTCGAGGATACAAACCACATCGGATCTGGACAGCGACAGCAACGCCGCTATGAGTTCGTCGGCGGTTATATCCAGATCGAGCATACGGCTGATTTTATCACGTAACAAAATTTCACTCTGCGCCTATTTTCGCGTAAGATGATGCCAGTCCAAAAGTCAAAAGATATGAACTCTGAGATCAACGAACGGCATACTCTTATCCGCGGCCTTGGCCTGATCGCCGCAATTTCGGTCATTATCGGCAATGTGATCGGCACAGGCGTTTTTCTAAAGGCACGCGTTATGACCTGTAACGTGGGCAGCCCAACCTGGGTTTTGATCGCCTGGATCGCGGCGGGACTGCTGTCGCTCGCCGGGGCGTTGACCTACGCGGAACTGACGGCGATGAAGCCGCACGCCGCCGGGCCGTACGTCTTTCTTCGCGATTCGTACGGCCGGCTCTCGAGTTTTCTTTTCGGCTGGATGCAGATGTTCATTGCCCGCACAGGTGCGCAAGCCTCGGTCGCGGTGGTGTTTGCGATCGCACTTAACGATTATCTGGACGGCGGCCTCAAACAGACGCTTTTCAAGACGACCATCATCGGGTATGACTACGAAGTCACGTCGCTGCAGATCATTGCCGTCGTAATTATCGCCATATTTACGACGCTTAACTGCCTGTCAGTTAGCCTCAGCGGCCAGATCGCGACCGCGTTGACCGCAATTAAGATCGGTCTTGTAATATTTGTCGGTCTCGGCGCTTTTGTTTTTGTGACGGGCGGGAGTTTTGCCAATTTCTCTCTGGCAAGTACATCCGGCACATGCGAGGGTGTTGCCGACGCCGTCCGTTATGGTTCCGGCGAATATACATTTCTCGCGGGGTTCGCAGCGGCTATGCTCGCGGCACTTTGGGGCTATGATGGTTGGGACAACCTCTCTTTCGTCGCCGGCGAGGTCAAGAACCCGAACCGTAACATTCCGATCGCCATCATTGGCAGCGTTTTACTGGTGATCTTCCTCTATGTGGCGGTGCACGTCGCGTATTTTTATATCCTCGATCCGACATCGATCGCCTCGGTCTCAAAGAGTTCGAGCGTCGCGAAGGTCGTGGTAAGTAAATTTTTCGGCGGCGATGCAGCGAGTCTCGGGACGGGCATTGCGGTCGCGGTCTTTACGGTCGGCCTGATGTTGTCGTCACTTGGCACGCTTCACACGTCGATCTTGAGTGCGTCACGAATACCTTACGCAATGGCTGAGGACGGCCTGATGTTCAAGGGTTTCTCGAAGGTCTCGGTAAATGCGGTGCCTATCAACGGCGTCCTGTTTCAAGGCGTTTGGGCCAGCATTCTTGCTCTTTCCGGATCGTTCGACACCCTTACCGATTACGTAATTTTTGGTTCGTGGCTGTTTTACGCGCTCATCACGTCCTCGATATTCATATTTCGTAAGAGGCATCCCGAGATCGAGCGTCCGTACAGGGCGTTTGGATATCCGGTCGTTCCGGTCGTGTTTTTGCTGGTTGCAGGCTGGCTGCTCGTGACCACGGTGATCAGTACGCCGACCCAGTCTCTGGCCGGGATCGTACTCATCATTCTGGGAATGCCGGTCTATTACTACTTAGTAAATAAAGGGAGACAGGCGGCAGATAATGCCGAATAGAAAAGGAACCGATGTCTAATTACGACCGACGAAGCGGCTCAGAGCGTCGCGCGACAAACAGATATCCAGTTGAGGTCGAAATCGAGTGGCAAACCACCGGCGAGCGGCAGACGGGGACCTTGAGTGACGTCAGTTTTGATGGATGCTTCATTCTCGGGTCTGGCGAGGTCGAGGACGGCGATCACGTACTTATATTCATACCGCTTGCCGACGGGATGAAGGTGCAGTTTACGGGAGCTGTGGCAAATCACGTTTTCGAGATCGGATTCGGCGTGAAGTTCGACCGGCTCTCCGCGGCCCAACGCGAGGTTCTCGTTGGGCTTGTCCGCCCAAAAGACGAGGCCTAGCGTTCAGATTCGAGCCGGGCGAGAGCCTCCGCGGCGACCTCGCGGTCGTCAAAATGAAACTTGTCAGCCCCGACGATCTGATAGTCTTCATGTCCTTTTCCGGCGATAATGACCACATCATTAGTTCGGGCCTCGGAGATCGCTTGAAAGATCGCACGGCGTCTGTCGTCGATCACCTGGTAGGGCGTTCGGGTCGGTTCAACTCCAACTTCGATCTCGGCGATGATACTAAGCGGGTCCTCGGTGCGGGGATTGTCGGATGTGATAATAACGAGGTCGCTGTTTTCGCCCGCGGCAATTCCCATCGGTTTGCGTTTCGAACGGTCCCGATCGCCGCCGCAGCCAAATACCGTGATTATCTTGCCGTCCGTCAGTTCGCGGGCGGTTTTCAGTGTATTTAGGAGGGCATCGTCGGTGTGAGCGTAATCCACCACGACGGCAAAATCACCGCCGTGCGGCACGCGTTCGAAGCGTCCGGGAGCTCCAACACAGGAGGAAAGCCCGCGGATCATGTCTTCGATGCTGAATCCGAGCTCGAGGCCCGCGGCGGTCGCGGTCAACATATTGTAAACATGAGGTTTGCCGACGAGGGGCGAGGTTACGCGGTATTTGCCTGACGGGGCACGGAGCGTAAATTCGGTACCGCGAATAAGAGAAACCGAGATTTCAGACGCTTGAAGGTCCGCGCTCTCGTCATTCTGCGAGATGGTAACAATACGTCTGCCCTCAGCGGCAAGTTCCTGAGCGAGGCGTTTGCCGTATTCATCGTCGATATTGATCACGGAAGATCCCGGAAATTCACCTAAACGGCCGTCAAACAACTTCTTTTTCGCGTCAAAGTAGTTTTCCATCGTCAGATGGTAATCGAGGTGATCCTGCGTCAGGTTGGTAAACACCGCAACCTTGAATCGGAGCCCGTCGCACCGATGAAGGTCGATCGCCTGCGAGGACGCCTCCATGACCGCCATCGTGCAGCCGCTATCGAGGGCTTCGCGAAGAAAACGGTTCGTGTCGGATGCCTCTGGCGTCGTGCGGACGGCAGGTTCGCTGCGTTCACCTATACGGTACTCGACGGTCGTCAGCATCGCCGGCTTTTTGCCTGCAGCCTCAGCTAAGGCAAAGCAGAGATACGTCGTCGTAGTCTTGCCGTTGGTGCCTGTTATGCCCACCAGATCAAGGTGTTTCGACGGCTCCCCATTGATCACGGCCGCCGCTTTGGCGAGAGCTTGGCGGGCGTTAGCGACCTTTAGCCAGGTGCCAGCAAAATCGGCCGGAGGATCAGATTCAGAAACGATGCCCGCCGCGCCGCGGCGGAGCACGTCATCAACGAATCTATGCCCGTCAACGGTCGCGCCCTTTATCGCAACAAAAAGTGTGCCCTCGCGGGCCTGCCGCGAATCGTGTGTAATATCGGTCGCCACGGCGTTCAGACCGCCGGTGGGCACCGCATTCAGTGCTGTTGAAATATCGCTGATCGTTTTGCTTATGGTGCTCAAAGTTGGGTTCAATGCCTCGTCGCTAAGCGTGAATTATACGACACGCAGTCATTTTGTACGAACATTGGCGTTGTGATTTCGTACTAAGTTTCGGATGCGGAGGTTGACGAAATGAATATTATCAAAATTATCCTTGCGGCGATCGGTCTTGTGTTTGTCGGGATGGCATTTTTGTGGGTTCTCGGATTTCTATCTTCGATACTCTGGTGGGTGTTTTGGATCGGTCTGCTCGGAGCATTGGGCTATGGCGGCTACAAATTATTCCTGAAGGCTGAGGCCAAGGCGCTTTCGAGCGATCCGCACGCCGGATTGGGAAGTGCCGATATCAATATGTCCTGGGACGAATACGACCGCAAATATCTACGTAAATAGGCGGCTAGACAATCTTCGCGCGATTCGGTAGATTCTACATTGCGATCCGGGGCTGCAGGGTTCCCGGCCGTACGCGACGCCGAGGTGGCGAAATTGGCAGACGCACTAGACTTAGGATCTAGCGCCGCGAGGCGTGCAGGTTCGATTCCTGTCCTCGGCACCAACTTCTAACTTGATCGGTCGGCTGCAAACTGTCGGAGAACGGCAATTGCATCCGGCCAATTTTGTATTTGCGGATCACGCGTCTCAAATCTGAACGACCGCGTGTGAAAACCGGCACTGGGCAACTGACAACCGGCAAATGACGCGCTATCCTTTTTTCTGTACATGAAAAGCGAATTAAAAGAAATTTCACCTACCCAACGAGAGATTCACCTGGAGATCGATGCCGATGTGGTCAAGGCCGCATATGGCAAGGTCAGCCAGAAGTACGTAAAACGGGCCAATGTTCCCGGTTTTCGCAAGGGCTTTGCACCCCTGGACGTTGTCCGGATGCGGTTTAGTGAAGAGATCAAAAGCGAGGTCTTACAAGAGGTGATCCCCGGGCAGGTCACGGCCGCGATCCAGGAACACGACCTGCATCCGCTCGCGGAACCGCACCTCCATCTTGAGGACCAGGAAAATGTAAAGGTGAACGGCTCGCAGTCGATAAAGCTGCATGTTCACGTCGAAGTAATGCCCGAGATACCGACTCCCAAGTACAAGGGGATCGAGGTCACCCGACGCGTAAAACCAGTAGCCGACGGCGAGGTCGAGGACCTCATAGCCGAGCGAATACAAAAAGAAGCGGCATTGATCCCGGTGGAGGGGAGAAAGTCGAAGATCGGCGATACGGTCATCGCGGACCTTGAGGGCGTTTTTGCCGATGAACCCGATGCCGATCCGATCAAGGCGGACGACCTCGAAGTGGAACTTGGCGGTGAGCACATCGAGGTTTCATTCACCGAAAATCTCGTTGGCGTTGAGGCGGACGAAGAAAAAGAATTTACCGTCGCCTACCCGGAGACATTTTCTTCAGAGGCTCTGGCGGGAAAGACCGTCCACTATAAAGCGAAGATCAAGTCTGTCGGGCGATCTGAGGTTCCTGAACTGAACGACGCATGGGCCAAGAGTCTAGACGAGGGGTACAAGTCACTAGCCGACCTTCGGAAAAAACTAAAGGCCGATCTCATTAAATATGCCGAGTCGGACGCCGACGCGAGACTCCGCAACAACGCTATCGCCAAATTGATCGAAGATAATTCGTTCGAGATACCGGGCGTCCTGATCGAAAATCAGGCCCGGAACCTTTTGAACAATTTCGCACAGGACCTGCAGCAACGTGGTGTTGACCTCAACAAGGTCGAGAGCCAGTTCATCGAGATGGCTTACAGCAATATGCGGACGCAGGCGGAGAGGGATGTTCGCGGGGCTCTGCTCCTTGACAAGGTCGCCGAACTTGAAAAGGTCGAAGTCTCTGAGGATGAGGTCAACGAAGAGATCCAAAAATTGGCTGACTATTATCGAGCGTCTGCTGAAGAGATCCGTAATTCGCTCGAAAAGCAGGGCGGAGGCGTCGAGAACATTCGCAATAATCTGAAAACGAGGAAATCGATCGAGGCCATAATTGCGAAGGCAAAGGTTACGGAGGGCGAATGGATTGACGAGTCTGTCGGACAACCATCGTCTGAAGAAAAGCCGAAAAAGGTCGCTAAGAAGAAGGCTCCGGCAAAAAAGGCGGCAAAGAAAGCCGAGTAGCCGGCAAGATGTCGGACCGGTCGGGCATGGCCGGTCCGGCTGATAAATTTACTTGATTTTTGTGCCGAAAGTTGTAAAATCTGTAGGTCGAGGGCGACAATCATATTATTTACAATAGTTTATCCGGCACAACTTCAAGAATAATCTAAGGTAATTCCCAAAACGGAAATAGGAGATATATGGCATTAGTACCGATGGTTGTCGAACAAACGTCGCGGGGCGAGCGGGCATTCGACATTTACTCTCGCCTTTTGAAGGACAGCATCATATTTATCGGGACCCCGATCGATGACCAGATCGCGAATTTGATCGTGGCACAACTCCTGTTCTTGGAGGCTGAGGACCCGGAACGCGACATCAACCTGTACATTAACAGCCCGGGCGGTTCGATTACGGCGGGAATGGCGATCTACGACACGATGCAGTTCATCAAGAACGACGTGACGACGATCTGTGTGGGCCAGTGTGCTTCGATGGGAGCATTACTGCTATGCGCTGGAGCAGCGGGCAAGCGATTTTCGTTGCCGAATGCCCGGGTGCTTATCCATCAACCGTCAGGCGGTGCCTCAGGACAGGCGACCGACGTTCGGCTCATGGCCGAGGAGATCATCCGAATGCGTACCTTGACCTCGTCGATCATTTCGAAGCACACGGGGCAATCATTCGAGCAGGTCGAGAAAGACGTCGAACGTGATCGCATACTGACGCCGCTACAAGCGAAGGAATACGGTTTGATCGATGAAGTGATCGAACACAGGGAAAAATAGGCGTTCAGAACCCGGCGTACGGATGCCCGATCGGGCATCCGACCTATGACTTCTGTCATCCGATAACTACGATATGAGCCAATTCAGACGACCCGAAGAATTATTGACGTGTTCGTTTTGCGGCAAATCGCAAAATGACGTCCGCAAACTTATCGCCGGTCCCGGGGTTTATATCTGCAACGAATGCATCGGCATTTGTAACGAGATAATCAACGACGACGAACAGTCGGCCTCAACCGTATCGCGGACGGCGCTACCCAAGCCCCACGAGATCAAAGGGTATCTTGATGAGTACGTTATCGGGCAGGATGAATCGAAAAAGCGTCTGTCGGTCGCGGTGTATCAACATTACAAGCGGTTGGAACTGGCGAAACGTCGCAGCGATATCGAGCTTCAGAAATCCAATATTCTGTTGATCGGCCCGACCGGAACCGGAAAGACGCTTCTGGCCCAGACGCTCGCTCGTGTCCTGAGTGTTCCGTTCTGCATCGTGGACGCTACGAGCCTGACCGAGGCGGGCTATGTCGGCGAAGATGTCGAGAATATTCTTCTGCGTTTGCTGCAATCGGCTGGCGGCGACATTGAAAAGGCCCAACAGGGCATAATTTACATCGACGAGATCGACAAGATATGCCGCAAAGACGACAATCCGTCGATCACTCGTGACGTGTCGGGCGAAGGCGTTCAGCAGGCGTTGCTCAAGATCCTCGAGGGAACCGTGGCGAACATTCCTTCCGGCGGCGGACGAAAGCATCCTCAGCAGGATTTTCAACAATTGGACACGACCAATATCCTGTTTATCTGCGGTGGTGCCTTCATCGGGCTTGAAAAAGTCGTCGAAAAGCGGTTTCGCAACAAATCGCTCGGTTTCCAAGCCGACGTTAAGACGAACAAGCAGCGTCATGACGAATCAATTAGCAAACTCGAGCCTGAAGATCTCATCCACTATGGCCTGATCCCGGAATTTGTCGGCCGTCTGCCCGTCATAGGGACACTGCGTGAATTGGATGAAGCGGCTCTCATCAAGATACTGACAGAGCCGAAGAACGCGCTTATCAAGCAGTATCAGCGAAAGTTCGAGTTTGACAATATCGGGCTCAAATTTACGGACGGTGCGCTGTCGGCGATCGCTCAGGAAGCACACAAACGAAAGGTCGGTGCCCGCGGGCTGATGATGATCCTTGAGGAGATCCTGCTCGAGTCGATGTATCACCTTCCGACGGAAAAATCGGTGACCGAACTGGTCATCACACGTGAAATGATCGAAAGAAAGGTGCCGGTCTTCGAGGTTGTTTCCCGATCGGAAGAGGCAGCGTAAAGCGACACCGAGTGTCACGAAAGACTAAGGCGAGTCTGGGGTTTACCCAGGCTCGTTTTTTTGCGGGCAACAGTCTTGCGGCCATTTCATCTTGACTTGGCGGTACTGCGCTAATATTCTTAGGCCTCAAATCCTATTTTCGCCGTCAGTGCTCATCGGAGGTAGATCATGAAGGCCTTTAGCCGGTTTATTCTTGTTGCGGTTTCGTTATCAGTTATCTTGTCAGTCATGGCGGACGGTTTGGTAACCAAGGGGGCATCGGCCGTCGACAGACGGCTTGGTGGATCAAAGATGGCCACGGTGCCGCCTCAGTATCAGATCTTCGATCTGGGCGTAGTGCTCGCGGGCGATACTGCCTCTCAGGGGTTCGGTGTTTCGCCCGGTGGCGTCGCGGTGGGACGATCGTTTCGATCAGGCGCGACACAGGCATTTTCGTGGACCTTCGGAACCGGGATGGTTGGACTGCCCAACCTTGCCGGTCGCAGTTTTTTTTCGGCCAATGGAGCGAATGATGCAGGGATGGTCGTGGGCACGGGTGCCACCACCACTTTTGGTACCAGTCGGTTGCCGGTCGTATGGCAGAACGGTGTCGTTTCACAATTGCCTTTGCCTGCCGGTGAGACGCTCGGCGACGCCAATGACGTTAACACCTCGGGAGTAGCGGTCGGATCGATCAATGCAGGCACGTTACAGCGCGGTGTGGTATACAGCGGCATCAGTGCGACCGTCATTACCCAGACAACTTCGGGAGGCAGCTTTTTCACCACCGCATTTGGCATCAATGATTCGGGAAGGGTAGCCGGGATCGGCATCGATCCTCAGAATGCGGCCCGCAATGTAGGGATGGTTTTCGACATTGGCAGCGGTGCTGCCATCGACATCGGGGCTCTTCCGGGCCTGAACGGCGCTATCGCGTTCGGAATTAGCAATGGCGGCCATGTCGTCGGGTCAAGTATGTTTAACCAGGGTTCCGGGTTGCCGTTCATTTGGACCCAGGCCGGGGGAATGACGGCGATCCCTCTACCGGTCGGAACAACGCAAGGGGCGGCAAGGGCCGTGAATTCGTCCGGTTGGGCGGTCGGGACGGCCTCCTCCGCATTCGCGATCCCATTCCTATTTGACGGAAGCAGTACGTATAGGATCGCCGATCTGATCCCAGCGGGCACAGGCTGGGACTTATCGACAAATACCTCATCGTCGGCACTTGGCATCAGCGATAACGGCATCATCGTCGGAACGGGCATCATCAACGGCCAAACACACGCCTACGCAATGATCCCTGTGACAGATGTCGTCATAAGCGGTCGAGTTCTTACCTCCGCGGGGCAAGGGATCAGAAATTCACTGGTTACGATATCGGGCGGAGACCTTAGTTCGCCGGTCACTGCACAGACGGGCAACTTTGGCTATTTTCGATTTTCGGGGCTTCACTCCGCACAGACGTACACGATCACCGTCAACAGCAAGCGATTCACGTTTTCGCAGTCGTCGAGGCAAGTCTCGCCGTTGGGCAACGTAAACGATGTAGACTTTACCGCATTGCCTTGAAAATCCAATCAGGGATTGAAATGCCGCAGTCCGGATCGAACTGTCCGGGCGGCGGCATTTTATTTATATTTCGGATCACGCCGGTGGAAGAAGATTGAACTCCCAAGACTTGGGCTCGAATTTGTCGAGCCCGCCATCGGTATTTCGTTTGAAAAACTGAATGTTGACAGAAGTCCCCGCGTCGGTCGGTGAACGAAGGACGACCTGATCTTCAAACGACGCCCGCGACAACTTTATCGGTGGGTCCCACTCAATATCGAGATCGAGAGCGTAGATCAGCCCGGAACAGACCCTCTTTACTACCTCAAGCACTTCCTGCGGTTTTGAGTGTTTATTGTCGATAACGAGCGAATTCCGAAGGAATCTATATTTTCCGTCACCATCGGCCTCGAAATATGCCGTAACGCTGAGAAGGTCCTTCTTTGCCGCCGAAGCAAATATCGACGTTTTTGCCGTGTCGGCGATCTCACGGAGCACGGCAAGGTCGTTTTGCCCGGCCGAATCACGGCCAACAGCCGCACCCGATCGCTTAATTATGTCGAGAAGTGCCGCAGCGATCTTTCCGGCGATGCGGGTATGCTCGGAACGGTCGGGCCTGACAGCCACCTGTTCGGTCAAAAGAAAGTTCAGCGTGTCCCATTTGTCCAGAACATCAATCTTCAATTGGGCTGATATTTCGTTCATCGACGCAAATGCTAGCACAATTGCGGTACGAGTTCACTTGTTAAGGGGACTATGCGAGACACGTCGTCAAAGCGAAAAATATGCCGGCGGCCCCGATGAGAGCCGCCGGCAATATCACCGCATGTTTTTCACCTATTGCGGAGCATAGGCTGTCTGGATCGGACGATCCGTCGAGATGCCGAATTGGAAGACATCCATACCATTGTCCGAACTGCGCCGGATATACCATTGACCGGTCGACGGGCGGAAGACGGCAATGTCCGTCATTCCGTCGCCGTCGAATTCGCAGGCAACAGGAATATCGGCCCCGGTTCCCCAACGATAAGCCGAGAACTGGTTGTCCGAACTGCGATAGATGTACCAGGTGCCCGAACTCGGACGATACACGGCAACATCGCTGGTGCCGTCACCGTCGAAGTCACCCGCAACCGCGCGGTCGCCCGCCAGTCCCCAGTGCATGGCGATCATTCCATTGTCAGAGCTACGGCGGATGTACCAATCGCCGACGCTCGGCCGGAAAATGGCCATATCATTGATGCCGTCGCCGTCGAAATCACCAGCCACAGGCCTGTCCCCGGTCATTCCCCAACGAGTGACCACATAGCCGTCGTCGGAACTCCGGAGCACGTACCAGTTGCCGTCCGAAGGCCTGAAGACGGCGAGATCGTTGACCCCGTCACCGTCGTAGTCGCCGACAACGGGAATATCGCCGGTCGTACCGAAACGGGAATAGGTGATCTCACCAGTTCCGCTGCGTCGGATCTGCCACATTCCGGTCGAAGGAGTGAACATCGCGATGTCCGCCAGACCGTCGCCGTCGTAGTCACCCTGAACGTTTACATCGCCCGGTTGACCGATCGACTGCATCGAATACGTGTTGTCACCGCTATTAAGCGTGTACCAGTCATTTCCGGCATTGTCCGGAGCAAGACCGGTTCGTGGCCGGACGACGCTGATGTCTGAGAGTCCGTCGCCATTGAAATCGTCCCGGCGGTTTACGGGCCGAAGTTGTCCTCGGATCTCACCATCCGGATAACCGACGGCCGTGTTGGTGTCGCCGGTCGCAATTTGAATGTACCAGGCTCCGTTACGAAGCTGTGCAACCTGCTGTGGTGTTACTTCGAACGATTGCGGGGCCGTCATTCCCGAGGTGCCGCCGTTATTTGCGATCGTGAAAATAACAGGCCCGGTCGCATTCGGCCCGGCAGGCCCGTTGATCGTTATCGCCGTCGCCGGAGCGGTTAGACGAGTGTAGGCGACTCGGACATTGATCGAAGTCGCGGCCGGGTTGAGGGTCACAAAACCGAATCCGCGTCCGGGAGTCGTGACAGGCGGAACCATCGCGTGCCCATTCATTTTCGCAGCAAAAGCACGAGCCGGAAGCGGTGCGGGCGGTGGAGTCGGGCTGCCCGTCGGGGTCGGCGACGGTGAAGGCGGCGGAGGCGGTGCTCCAAATGTGCCGCCAAGCACGATCGTGCCGGCATTTCGGATCGTCATCGGCGTTCCCGCGGTGATGACCGGGAAAGCTGTGTTGCTGTTGGACCAGAGCCGCAGCGAACCATTGTGATTGAAAAGCGTTATCGCTCCCACCGGATTGCCGGCGACCACGACGTTCAAAACAGTGCCGTTCGGCAAATTAATGTTCGACACGAATACTTCGAACAATCGCGGGCCGGTGCCGAACTCGGTGTATTCGGCCAGGCCCCGTGGAACAAGAGTCGTCGAAACCGCCGGTGAAGTGAGTTGCGCGATCAACCGCAATGACGGTGTCGGCATTGGCGATGGCGGCGGAACAGTTGGCGAAACCGACGGCGAAACCGTGGGTAGCGGCGTTGGTGGAGGCCCGAACGCACCGCTCACGATCGCCGCATCCCCGTTCTTGACCGTCAAAACGTCGCCGCCGACCACGGTCGGCACGGTGTCTCCAATCGCCGTCGTCAAATGCAGAACGCCGCGACGGGTCGGGTCGAGGGTCATCGAGCCGACGGCTGCGTTATTCAAGGTAACGCTCAACTGCGTTCCGGCCGGTAAATTAACGCCGTTGACCTCGACATGCAAAACGCGTTGCGGCGAGCCGGAAGAAACAAACGTATTGTAGCTTGCCGAGCCGATCGGCAAGGCATTGGTCGTAGGGCTGCCGCTCGGCGCCGCCAATAATCGTGCAAATAGTCCTGCTGTTGCGGTCGTGGTTTGAGCTTGCGAAGCCGGACTACCGAATTGAAATGCAAATGGCAATATCAGCCAGAGGGCGATCGCTGAAACCGTCAGCGTAAGCACTCGCGGCCGTCGAAGAAGTGCAGAATTTAACATCGCTCGAATCTCCTCAATTAAGAAAGTTCTTAAATGCCTTATGCTCCGAGTGCCCGCCACAATTTGGCAAAGACATCAGGAGTAATTCCGGAAAATGCGCCGTTTATTGGGATCAAAATCGATACTACACCCATTAGACGTTCAAGCGGGGGCCAAGGTCGCAAAAAAATCACCTTTTTTCGCGATCTTTTGTACATAAAAAATTGATGGAGATCGATCATTTGGCATTGAATCGAGATAATTGGCCGAGGTTGCCCAAAGAACTGCCGGATTTGTAGAATTTGACGCCTAATCAGTCTTTACAACGTTCATAATCCATGTAACGAGCCACCCGAGTTTTGGGTAGATCTGTTGTTGCTTTTGCCCGTTGATTTTGCGTAAATAGTAACAACCTAAAAAGTTACGTGTAAATCGAAGTGAACTTTTTCCATTGAGTATGCAAGAATTTACAGATCAAATGCCGTCGGATATCGAACGCTTTCCGATGGTGCCCATCCGCGACGTCGTCATTTTTCCTTACACCAAGGTTGCTTTCAAGATCGGCAGGCCAAGTTCCGTAATGGCGTTAGAACAGGCGATGACCGGCGAGAGGCAGATCTTTTTGGCGACGCAGCATGACGCATCTGTTGACGAACCGAACGCCGATCAGATATTCGAGGTCGGCACACTAGGGCGTATCCTGCAGGCCCAGCGTCAGGAGAACGGCCAGATCAAGGTGGTCGTTGAGGGAAGGGAACGCGGCCGAATGGTGAGGGTCGAACAGGACGACGAGGGAATGTTCTATGCCCACGTCCGCCGAGTCCCTTCGACGGACGAATCGGGTTACCGCACTGATGGTCTGTTGCAGCGCCTGCATGCTCTGGTCGAGCAGTTACTTAGGGTATCGCCAGATGCATATACTGACGCGCTTCACGCGGCTCTCCGCGGAGTATCTGCGGCTCAGATCGCCGATTCGATGTCATCACATCTTCGGATCGACGTCGCCGAAAAGCAGGAATTGCTCGAAACAGTGTCGGTTCAGGAACGCCTGCAGCGGCTAATTGATGTGCTCGAAGCCGAGATCGACAAACGGCAGCTTGACCGCAATATCCACTCGCGGACCAAGAAGCAAATGGATAAGCACCAACGCGAGTATTATCTGAACGAACAGATCAAGGCGATCCACAAGGAACTTGGCCGAAAGGACGAAAAGGCAGAACTTGACGAACTTAAGGCGAAGATCGAAGCCGCCGGAATGTCCGAAGAAGCGAAAGACAAGGCGATGCAGGAGTTTGCAAGGCTCGAGTCGATGCCGCCGATGTCGGCTGAGAGTACGGTGTCGCGGAACTACCTGGATTGGCTGATCAACGTGCCATGGCGGGAACGATCCGAGGAGATCGAGGACCTGAACGCCGCTGAAGAAACTCTCAACGAGGATCATTACGGGCTTGAAAAGATAAAGGAACGCATCCTCGAATTTCTGGCGGTTCGCCAACTGGTCAAAAATCCCAAAGGCACGATCCTTTGTTTTGTTGGTGCCCCCGGCGTCGGTAAGACAAGCCTTGGCAAGTCGATCGCCAACGCGACGGGCCGAAAGTTTGTCAGGCTTGCTCTCGGCGGTGTTCACGACGAAGCTGAGATCCGCGGCCACCGCCGCACTTATATCGGTTCGATGCCGGGACAGATCATCCAACTGATGAAGCGAGCAGGGACGACCAATCCCGTGATATTGCTTGACGAGGTCGACAAACTTGGGCGTGACTATCGCGGTGACCCGAGCGCGGCCTTACTCGAGGTGCTCGATCCCGAGCAGAACAGTACGTTCAGGGACCATTATTTGGATGTGGATTATGACCTTTCGCACGTTTTCTTTATTGCGACGGCCAATGTTCTGCACACGATACCGCCCGCACTGCAGGACCGGTTGGAGATACTCAGCCTTTCCGGCTATACCGAGCGGGAAAAGGCTGAGATAGCAAAGCGTCACCTGATCCCAAAACAGTGCGAGAATAGCGGCATCGACAGCGAAAAGGTCGTTTTTACAAATGACGGCATACTTGAGGCGATACGACATTACACACGCGAGGCTGGCGTTCGAAATCTCGAGCGTGAGATCGGGTCGTGTCTTCGTAAAGTGGCTCGGCAGTACGTGGCTGCCGAGGATAAAGAATCATTTCGTGTTGTGATCGACGCGGAAAAGGTCCAGGAACTGCTCGGTACGATCCGTTTCCGCAAACAGGACATTGCCCGCAAGAGCGAGGTGGGGTTGGTGAATGGCTTGGCCTGGACCGAGGTCGGCGGCGACGTTTTGCAGGTTGAGGCTACGTTAGTAAAGGGAAAAGGCGACGTGACGCTGACCGGAAAGCTCGGAGAGGTCATGCAGGAATCGGCTAAGGCCGCGCTGACATGTGTTCGAACGCGTGCCGAGGACCTAGGCATCGATCCGGTGGATTTCCGAGAAAAGGACCTGCACATACACGTTCCGGAAGGTGCGATACCAAAGGACGGCCCGAGCGCCGGTATAACTCTCGCAACCGCCATGGTTTCGGCACTTACAAAGCGGCCGGCGAGACACGATGTTGCGATGACCGGTGAGATCACGCTCCGCGGCAAGGTTTTGCCGATCGGAGGAGTCAAGGAAAAACTGCTTGCGGCTCACCGATTCGGCCTGAGGACGATCATTTTATCCAAAGAGAACGAAAAGGATCTGGCTGAAATACCGGACGAGGTTCGCGATGAGTTGACCATTCATTCCGTCGATATGATCGATGAGGTACTGAGAATCGCTCTCGAACCGAAACCCGCAGCCGAAACTGCGATGCATTCGCCTCAAGTCTGGAGCAGCGACCAAGCCGGATCGGAGATCAATGCGTCGGTAGAATAAAGCGATTTTCCAACAATATGAGCAAAGAATTTCGCTCGGCCGAACTTATCCTTAAGCTTTACGACCTCCGACGCGAAGACAAAATGCGCGACGCTCGGGCGTGGTTTATTGGATTTTTTCCCGATTCCGTTGAAGACATTATTAAAACGATGATCGACCCCTCGACCAGTGCGAGTTTCCGCATGGTAACGAGTTATTGGGATATGGCGGCGAGTTTCGTCAATCGAGGAGCGATCGATGAGGCGATGTTCATGGATTCGGCAGGCGAGATCTGGGTTGTCTTCTGCAAAGTCCAACCGTACGTCGCCGAGCTTCGCGAACGGATCGGTAGCCCTAACACGATGAAGCACATGGAAGAACTCCTCATGCGTCAGCCGAACGCAATTGAGACGCTGGCGGGTCGACGTGAAGCAATGAAACGCTGGATGCAGGCTCGCGCGGAGATGGCAAAAGCAGGCGATGTTGCCGATCAATGAAGATCACGTCAGCCGAGTTCACGAAAAGTGCCTTTGAACGAGCCCATTGGGTTGGCGACGGTCTTCCGGAGATTTCGTTCCTTGGCCGCTCAAATGTAGGCAAATCCTCGCTTCTTAACGCGCTTCTTAATCGAAAGGGACTTGCCCGCACCTCGAATACACCGGGTCGCACCCAAAGCATCAATTTTTTTCTGGTCAATGACCGATTCTACTTTGCGGACCTGCCTGGTTATGGTTATGCCAAAGTCTCGAAGACGATGCGGGCCGATTGGGGCAAGATGGCCGAGGAGTATCTTGCGGACAGGCAAGAACTTGTGCTATCGATCCAACTGGTTGATTCAAGACATTCGCCGACAGGCTTGGACCGGCAACTCCATGAATGGATGACGGTCAATGAAAAGCCAAGGATCATTGTCGCAACGAAGGCGGATAAACTGTCAAACAACGAACTTGCAAAGAATTTGAGGGTGATCGAAAAGGAATTGCCAGGTGCAAGAGTGATCGCATTTTCCTCTCAGACGGGACGGGGCCGCGATGCGGTGTGGGGCGAGATCGAGGCGGCGGTGAATAAAAGTAAATAAATTAGTTGATTTATCGGTTCGAATGTTGTAATTATTAAATATCGCCTTAACTCAAGGTTTCTTTCCAGGTCAGAAAGACTGGAATCTTTGTTATTAATACTCACAATCCATTTGTTTCGCCTGCGGCCTGAAAGCACTTCCGATCATTTGATCCGGCCTGCAACGCGACACAATTTGAATAGCCTCTACATAATTCATTTTATCCACTTTCACACCGACTGACATGGCAACCAAAACTACTTCAACCCGCAGACCGAAACGTGTCGCAGAAGAACCATCGAGCGCCGAGGCGATCGAGGTATCGAACGAACCCGTTGAGAAGAAGAGCGACGGTAATAACGATTCGATGCTGAATCTTGCCGGGCTCAAAGATATGTCCATAAGTGAACTCACCCATATCGCAAAGGAAATGGGGATCGAGGGAGCTAGCGGACTCAGAAAGCAGGAACTGATCTTTAAGGTCCTCGCGACACAAACCGAAAAGAGCGGTCTTATTTTTTCGGAGGGCGTGCTCGAGACGCTTCCTGACGGATTCGGCTTTTTGCGTGCCCCAGAGTACAACTATCTTCCGGGCCCTGATGATATTTATGTCAGCCCGTCACAGATCCGCAAATTTGATCTTCGGACCGGAGACACCGTCTCGGGCCAGATCCGTCCGCCGAAAGAGGGTGAACGGTATTTTGCACTCATCAAGGTCGAGGCCATCAATTTTGAGGCTCCGGAGCAGTCACGAGAGAAGGTATTTTTTGACAATCTGACCCCGCTTTACCCCGATGAAAAGTTGAGTATGGAGATCGAGGGTGATCCGGAAAAGGTTGCCGCACGTGTTATCGATCTGGTTACGCCGATCGGTAAGGGGCAGCGTGCCCTGATCGTGGCACCGCCGCGAACCGGTAAGACCATGCTTTTGCAAACGATAGCCAACTCGGTGACCGAAAATCACCCTGAAGTGACGCTGATCGTACTTCTCATCGACGAGCGTCCCGAAGAGGTCACGGATATGCAGCGTTCGGTAAAGGGAGAGGTCATTTCATCAACCTTTGACGAGCCGCCGACCCGTCACGTGCAGGTCGCCGATATGGTCATCGAAAAGGCAAAAAGGCTGGTTGAACACAAACGAGACGTTGTCATCTTGCTGGATTCGATCACGCGACTGGCGCGGGCCCACAACTCCGTAGTTCCGCCATCCGGCAAGATACTTTCGGGCGGTATCGATTCGAATGCACTGCAGCGTCCAAAACGGTTTTTCGGGGCCGCTCGTAATATCGAGGAAGGCGGTAGTTTGACGATCATCGCTACTGCGCTGATTGATACGGGGTCGAGAATGGACGACGTCATTTTCGAGGAATTCAAGGGAACCGGTAACTCTGAGATCCATCTTGATCGCCGACTCTCAGACAAACGCTTGTTCCCGGCGATCGACCTCCAGAGATCGGGTACCCGCAAAGAAGAATTGCTTATCGGAAAAGAGGATCTCAATCGGATCTGGGTAATGCGCCGTGTGCTCAATCCGCTTTCGCCGGTCGAACAGATGGAGGTCGTTCTCGAACGACTCTCCAAAACAAAGACAAATGCCGAATTTTTGGCCTCGATGCAGTCATAGCATCGAAGCTGGTCAATGGACGATCGTGAATAGCGGGATAACACTTTTATGTTCTCTCCTATTCACGATCTACTATTTACGGTGCATTTTTTATGAGAGTAGCCGTAATTTCTGCTGAGGCAGTTCCGTACTCAAAGACAGGCGGGCTCGGCGATGTTGCCGGTGCATTGCCCAAGGCCTTGAAGCAGGTCGGCGTTGACGCATTTCTGATCACGCCATGCTACTGGCAGACCAAGGGTGAGTATCTTTGGCATACTGCGGTCGATGACCTTTGGGTGACGTGGAAGGGAAGTGCGCTCCGGATCAAAGCTTTTTACAGTGAAGCCAATGGATCGCCGGCATTCCTGCTGGACCATCCGGCTCTTTTTCATCGAGATTCGATATATGGCTATCGAGAGGATCACGAGAGATTCGCTTTTTTCAACCATGCTGCACTTGAGCTTGTAAAACGTCTCGGTGGTGCGCCGGATATCGTTCACCTGAACGATTGGCATTGCGGTTTTGCGGCCGTCGAACTTGCTTCAAGAAGGCGCTCGGATCCATATTGGAGAAATACGAGAACCGTGTTTTCAATACACAATATGGCTTATCAGGGCGGCTTCGGAATGGGCGACCTGAGTTCGCTAGGCTTTACAAGTGAGTTTGCTCGAAACGCCTTCAGTTTCAACGGCTATGCCTCGGCAATGAAAGCGGGACTCGAGGTGTCGGATACCCTTTCGACCGTCTCGAAACGGTACTCGTATGAAATCCAGACGTCTGAGAATGGATATGGCCTCGACTGGCTGACCCGACGGCGAGCCAGCCGTCTGATCGGTATCACCAACGGTGTCGATTACGAGGTTTGGGATCCGGAGACCGACCCGGAATTGCCCGCACATTTTTCGATCGATGACCTTTCCGGCAAGACGGAATGTAAGCGTGCATTACTCGAACGATTTCATCTACCGATCGAACTCGGGCGGCCGATCTTTGCGAGTGTTACCAGATTGACGTCGCAAAAGGGAGTTGAGCTTATTCGTCAGGGAGCCGGTGATATTCTGGCTGCCGGCGGCTTCTTTATCGCTCTAGGTTCCGGCGAAAAGGACTCGGAGAATTTCCTCCAAGCACTTCGCGATCATGCTCCATCGCGGGTGGGGGTTTATATCGGTTATAATGAGAGCTTGGCACATTTGATCGAGGCCGGGGCCGATGTGTTCCTAATGCCGTCGAAGTTCGAGCCGTGTGGTCTGAACCAAATGTATTCATTGAGGTACGGCACCGTGCCAATTGTCAGGGCGGTCGGCGGCCTGGATGATACGGTCGAGAACTGGAACATCCTGACCGGTCGAGGAAACGGCTTCAAATTTGGCCCTTATCAGGCGGATAAGCTGCTCGAGAAGATCTACGAAGCCAGATTTGCCTTCGAAGACAAGGAATCGTGGTCGAAGATCCAGCGGAACGGAATGGCGGTTGACAATTCGTGGGAAAACGCAGCGAGGAACTATATCGAGCTGTACGAATGGACTTTGCGGTAGGGTTTCGCTTTCAGGCGGGATCTTATTCGCGGTTTTCACGCCTAAAGGCGTAACTCATACTGTATGATCATTGTCATTATTGGTGCCCAGTGGGGCGATGAAGGTAAGGGAAAAGTCGTCGATCTGCTTGCGGATCGGTTTGACGTTGTGTCGCGCTATCAGGGCGGGCACAATGCCGGGCACAGTGTATATGTCGGCGATAAAGCCTTCGTTTTGAGGCTTTTACCATCAGGTATCATTCATGAGGACAAAACATGTGTGCTCGGCAACGGCATGGTCATCGACCCGAAAGCGTTCTTCGAAGAGGTCGATCAGATCGCTGAAAAGGGAATCACAGTCACGCCCGATCGATTGAAAGTTTCGTCGCGTGCCCATCTGATCATGCCGTATCACCGTGCACTCGATCACACGTCCGAAGAGCGTTTGGGCAATGAGAAGATCGGGACGACACTTCGCGGCATCGGGCCGGCGTACGAGGACAAGGCAGGCCGTCGCGGCATCCGTGTCGCTGATGCAATGAACGCGGATCTGCTCAAACTACGCATCGAGCGCAACCTCGAAGAGGCGAACCGAATTATTGTCCTTTTTGGCCAGCAGCCGCTCCGGGCTGACGAGATCCTCGAAGAGATCACTCCGCTGGTTGAGCGTCTTCGGCCGTTTGTATGCGAAACGTCGCATTATCTGGCCGAAGCTCGTAAGGCGAACAAAAAAATATTGCTTGAGGGGGCTCAGGCGACCTTACTTGACGTTGATCATGGAACTTACCCGTACGTTACGTCTTCGAACCCGACTGCTGGTGGAGCCTCGGTCGGAGCCGGTATCCCGCCGCACCATATAACCGGCGTTCTGGGTATCGTCCGAACGTATGCGACTCGTGTCGGTGAGGGGCCGTTCCCAACGGAAATGGTCGATTCCGAAGAGGATATGGCGAATCTTATCCGTCAGAGGGGAAATGAGTACGGGTCAGTCACCAAACGACCGCGTCGCTGCGGATGGTTTGACGCGGTGGCGACAAGGTATGCGGCTGAACTAAATGGTTTTGATTCGGTGGCCCTGACCAAACTCGACGTGCTTGATGCACTGGAGGAGATCAAGGTATGTGTCGGATATGAGATCGACGGAGTGCGAGTAGATACGTTCCCGGCCGTTGCTAGCGAACTTCTCAAGATCAAACCGATATACGAGACCCTTCCCGGATGGAAGGCCGATACTGTCGGCACTACCCGTTTTGAGGATCTGCCTGAAAGGGCGCAGGCCTATGTCCGCTTTCTTTCGAAACAGATCGGTACCGAGATCGGACTGATCTCGACCGGTCCGGAACGTGATCAGACGATCATCCTGGAAGAGTCGGTGATGGAGAGCTGGTTTAATTGATCCGCGATGCCGAAATTTGAGATCGTTCCGTATTCTGACGATTGGGCAGGCGATTTTGCATCGCTCAATTACGAGTGGATCGGGCGGTATTTTTCGGTTGAACGACATGACAGCGAGATCCTCGATGATCCGCGGAGATTTGTGATCGAACCGGGCGGAGAGATATTTATCGCGGTCGTTTCCGGATTGGCAGCGGGAGCGGTCGCGTTGATACCGTCTGCCGACGGAAGCCTTGAATTAACAAAAATGGCAGTTTCTCCGGAGTTTCAGGGAATGGGCATCGGCGATGGCCTAATGGCCCGATGCATCGAATACGCCAATGAGAAGGGTACCAAGTCTATCTGGCTTGAATCTCACACCAAACTCGCCCCTGCGCTCAGCCTCTACCGGAAGCACGGATTCGTTGAGACGCCGAAAGATCCAAATTCGCTATACTCAAGAGCAGATATACGAATGCAACTTGCCATCTAATCCGCCAATATGTAAAATCTTCAATTCGGCTGTATTAGCAGCTAAAGTGGTCCGATAGCTCAGTCGGTAGAGCAAGTGGCTTTTAACCACTGGGTCGCAGGTTCGAGTCCTGCTCGGATCACCATTTTCAAGAAAAGCACTCATATTCGAGTGCTTTTTTGCTTTTTGGTGCTGAACCTCATTTAATGCTGGCCAGCAATTGTCCCATCTCATTGAATATTTTTTCATCCCATTTGCCGAGGGCGTTCTGTTGTTTCAGTCGATCGACGATCTGAACAGCCAATGAAAGGCTGGCTTTTGCCTCGTCTTTTTGGCCGAGTTTCAGTTCGGTGACGCCCACACTTTTCAATGCCTGAGCCCAATCGCGCTGTGCGACAGTATTCCTTTCGTCGAAGGCTGCAAGGGCCTTGAAAACCTCGGCCGATCGCCTATATTCGACCAACGCCCCGGGAAGATTTGAAACGAACTTTTCGGCGTCGCCGAGGCGAGTGAACAACGTGCCCAGATCGTCCTGATATACACGGTTGCGCGGCTCGCGTTCGATCAACTCCTTGATGGTCCTTTCCGATTTCCTCAGGGCGGCGAAACCTTCAGAATATCGCTTGATCAGCACCAAAATGTTTCCATTCCGTGAAAGTGCTCGGGCGAGATCCTGGCGGGCCTGAGTGTCGGCCGGGTCGGACTCAGAGCTTCGGCGGGCGACTTCTAATGCTTGCAAGCCGTAGGCTAGCGAAAGATCATTCTTTATCCCCTCGAGTGTGCTACTTGCCTGTGTGTAAACGATGTAAACAGTGCGTTGGATGTTCGAATCATTTGGGTATCTCGCCCGCAGGTCGTTGGCCATCATTACTGCTTTCTGGTTTTCGATCTCGGCCTCCGCTTGCTTGTCGTCCCAGGAGAGTGAATTACCGAGATAAGCGGTCGCCAAAGCCATCATACGAGCCACTTCAGGATCTGTGCGATCCATTTTTTCGAGGTCCGCGATCACCTGCCTGAATATTGGCACCGCGATCGAATACTGATTATTTATTGCGTTAATGTGCCCAAAGTCGATCGCCGCGTCGGCGCTTGCCTTTTCAACATCGGGAGCGTTGGGATATTCGTCGATCAGTGTCTTGAAAAGAGAAAGGGAATGTTCCGAATCCGCGATCGATTGTTTGGTCTCACCCTGAGCAAATCTGATCGCAGCCAGTTCGCGATAGCTCGATGCGGTCTCGATCCGTAGCTCCTTCGTCAGAGGCAGTCGCTCGAAGATCGAGATCGCTTTTGAGTAGGTTTCGATCGCCCCGGCAAAGTCACTCAGATTAGGCTTTGATGGGTTCCCCTGCAGATCGCCGACTTTTCGGTAGGCTCTGGCTAGTTCTGTCTGGAGTGGGGTGTCAGCGATCTCGGTGGCGAGACTGTCAAGATAGCCAAGGGCATTGAGCACGAGGAGTTCCCGAGCCTCTGTCGATCCCGGCAGCCGTTCGATCTTGGGTGCGATCTCAAAAAGAAGTGAATTTGAAAGACTCCGTACGTCCTGAAAACGCTTTTCAGCTCGGTCTCTCTCCTGTCGTGCCAAATTAGCCTGCCATAATGCGAAGGCGAGACCTGTGATCAATGAGATGAGTATCAAGGAGCCTGCAACAACAGAAAGCGTATTGCGTTTGAGGAATTTACCGGCACGGTAAGCGAGTGTGTTAGGCCGAGCGGAAACCGGTAGTCCATTCAAGTGGCGTTCGATATCGTCTGCAAGATCTTCGACCGATTGGTAACGGCGTTCAGGTTCTTTTCGAAGGGCCATCAAAACCACATTGTCGATATCGCCCTTCAGGTACTTGATCGAGCTTCCGCCGGAACTGTCCCGCCGTTCGCCAGCCAAGACACTCGGAGGAGGCGGTTCGAGGGTGTTGATGGTCGCATAGATCTCATCGAGTTTCTTATTTTCGAGATCCAGCGGCTTCGATCCGGTAAGAAGTTCATACAGAACGACGCCGAGCGAGTAAATGTCACTGGCCGTCGTGATCGGTTTTCCCGTAATCTGCTCGGGCGAGGCGTAGGCCGGCGTGAAGGCAAATAGAGCGGTCTGGGTGTCGCCACCCTCGTTTTCGAATGCCTTGGCAAGACCAAAATCAAGGAGCTTCGGCTCGCCCTCGGCATTGATCAGAATGTTTGACGGTTTGATGTCGCGATGAACAACGAGATTTCGGTGAGCGAAAGAAACGGCGCTACAGACCTTGAGAAAAAGTCGCAGCCGATCCTTTAGCGACAGATTCAAGGATTCGGCGTAGCCGGTAAGTGGCAAACCTTCGATGTACTCCATTGCAATGAAGGGCTCACCGCGTTTGCTTATTCCGCCGTCGTGCAGAGCCGCGATATTTGGATGGTTCAGGCTTGCAAGGATCTGGCGTTCCCTCCGAAACCGCTCGATGATAGCGGAATCGGCGATCGATTGACGGACCAGCTTGAGTGCCACCGTCTGTTCGAATTCGCCGTCGGCACGCTCCGCCAAAAATACAGTTCCCATTCCGCCGTGTCCGATCTCGCGGATAATTCGATAGTTTCCAAATCGAGAGCCGACGATATCAACTGCAGGCGCCGTGAGCCTTTCAAGGATATCGATCCGGTGTTCCTCTATCAGATCGAGTTCTGAGTCAGCGGCATCGAGCAATGAGAGCACTTCGTCGGCAAGAGCCGTGTTCCCATCACTGTTCGCGTCAACGAAAGCCCGGCGCTCGTCAGGCGGAAGTTCGAGTGCCTCCGCAAAAAGAGATTTGACTATTTCTCGATCGATCTCATTCATTGGTGATCAGCAAATTCAGGAAATTATACATCGACATGGTGATCGAAAGAAAAAAATCTGACAATGGGCGCTTTTGATCAGCTATTACGCCCTATTAGGTAGAAATCGGTCTATTTGTGTTTTTGATTGGGAGAATTTGTCATGGAACAGATACAGAATAAAAGTGTCTTCAAGAACTTGTTGGTAATGGCCGCGGCTGCGATCTTCTCTGTCGCCGGATTTGCGCTGCCGCGAATCGTTTCTACCACCTCCGTTTCCTACGTAGACACAACTTCTGCTGCAAAAACTCCCGCGGGGCCGCGTCCGCAAGCGGCCGACAAAGTACTCGCGTTCGATAACACCGTTAACGGCTCGGCATTTCCAGGGACGTTGTTATTTACGCGCGGCAGTTATTTTCAGCCAAATATCGACCGCGTTACAAATATCGGCACAAACAACGACGTCAGCACGATAGCCTATCTGGGTGACGATGGTCCGGTCTTTTCCCGGGACGGCAACAAGGTGCTTTTTCGAAGCCGGAGAGACGGCGACTATTTTGCACCCGTACTTTATCTCTACTCGATGAATGCCGACGGCTCCGATCAAAGGCGTCTGACGGAGAGCCCGGGATACTCCGAAAGTTATTCATTTTCGCCTGACGCGGCCAAGATCGTGTACACGAAGAATGGCAATGTTTGGCAGGTGAATGCGGACGGCACCGGGAATGTTGAGTTGCTAGATCTGGCTGAAAACATTACCTTACCGCGTTACACGCCTGACGGCACCAAGATCAGTTTTCTTTATGAATCGAGGATCTGGACGATGGATCCCGACGGCTCGGGCTCGGCCGAGATCGGGATGACCGGCTACGCAGACCAATATGATCTGTCGCCTGATGGGTCGAAATTTGTGTTTAGCTCGAACAGTGAGATCTATACGATAAACTTTGACGGATCAAACGAAAACAAGGTGATCGACGACGATGTTGTCGGGTACTATCTTTCGGATCCTAAATTCTCGCCGGACGGTACAAGGTTGTTGATGTCCTGCCAGGGTATCAACCAATTTCAATGGAATAACATCTGTACTTCGAATGCAAATGGCAGTTCATTTGAACCGCTGCAGGGAAGTTCGACTGAGCGGACATCGGGGACTTGGTCACCGGATGGTTTTGCCGTGGCATTCGCTTCTTACGATTCTCAAACCAACGTTTACAGCGTCGAGGCGGCCGTGGTCGGCCAGATGCCGGTGGCGGTCAGAAACTCCGAGAATGGTGATATCATCCAGTCGCTGGCGTGGCAGCCCGATTGCACACTGATCGGCGGACCCACGCCGACGCCGACACCCACCGCAACTCCGACCCAATTGCCGGGATTGATCTCTGAATGGAATGCGAACCAGGCCAACGCCGACGATTCGATCGGAACGAACCACGGCCAATTTCTCGATGGTGCCGCCCTCATGACACCCGGAAAAATAGGGTATGGATTTAGCTTTGCGGGTGACGGGGGCTATGTTTGGATCCCGGATGATAATTCGCTTGACGTTCAGGCTGGTGACTACACGCTTTCGACTTGGTTTTACTCGTACGGCTCGGCCACGCACTATGTTGCAGGCAAGGGTGCCTGCGGCGGCACGTCCTCCAATTTCTATATCGGTGTAGATCAAAACTCTGTGCCGTTCATCGATATCAGTCACGAAGGCGGAGGCTCCCGGATCTCCGATGGTGGCTTCGTTTTGAGCACAAACTCGTGGCATCACCTCCTACTCAGAAAGGAAGGCCCAAACCACATATTTTATGTTGATGGTCAATTGGCGTTCAGTCACGATGAATACAACACGATCCTGGCAAACACTGCGCCTTTTACGATCGGAAAGGGCGACGAATGCACCGCACCCGAACTTACGACCAACGGAGCCGTCGATGAAGTGCGGCTGTATGGCCGCGCACTGACGCCGACCGAGATCGGTGCTATTTATGGGGGTTCGTCGCTATCTCGCCGGTCGTTTGGGTCAAGCTGTGTGCCTCACACCGATCCCGCTATCAGAATGTGGGTCAACTATCCGCATCCGATCGCTGCCGGCCGAAATGGGACGGTCGACATAAGGTCAAATGCCATTGCGCCTGCCGGCGGCATGGTCATCAACCTGTCATACCCAAATTCATCTACGGTCAGCGGGCCCGCGACCGTGACCATTCCTGAATTTCAAGACCGGGCTCAGTTCACCGTAACGACAGCCCTCGGATCAACATTCTCTAGCGGCGATGTGGTCGCGACGCTTGGCGCCGATTCATCGCGCGTCACGGTGACGGTTGCCCCCGCGGCCCCTGAGATCACGGTGTCGGACCTCACCGCACCGTCAACCGTGAGCATACTCCAGAACTTTGCCGCGTCCTGGCGGATCACCAACAGCGGTCAGGCTCCGACGAACGATTATCGTCAGGACACGTTGTACATTTCCACCGACGATGTCCTATTTAACAGTCCTAATGATGTGATCGTTGGCCGAAAGTACGAAAATGGTGCATCAATCGCACCCGGAACATTTCGTGACGTGTCGTTTGATCAAGTCAATATTCCGGCCGCGGCAATTCCGACCGACGGAACCTATTACCTATTCGTCTATGTTGGGGATGCGGGTACCGTAAACGAACGCAACGGTAACTGGGGTGATAATTCGATCGGCATTCCAATAACCGTGAATCGTAACCTGCCGGATCTGGTCATCCAGAACCTGGCTGCCCCGGCTGAGGTCGAGCCTCGAACGATGTTCACGATCAATTGGGAAGCTAAAAATCAAGGCAGTGCCGCAACCATTGGCGGTTTCCGACAGGACGTTTTTTATTCGTTCGACCAGATCGTCGGCAACGGTGACGACATTTTGATCACACAGCGTTTTGATCCCATCATGGCGATCGGCGAAGTGCGTTCGTACAGCCAGCAATACTTCTTCACCACGCTGCCGGTGCGGCCCTCCGGCGACGGGATGTTCTACGTAAAAGCAGACGCGGCAAATCAAGTTTACGAGGACGCCCCCGGCGGGGCTGCCGAATCAAACAACGTTTCTACGTTTGCGTCGAGATTTGAATACCGTGTGCCCGACCTACAGGTTGCGACAGTGGCTCCGCCCGCCGAGGTAGAGAGCGACACCGAATTTGCCTTGAGTTGGACAACTCAGAATGCGGGCAACAAGGCAGCACCGGGCATCACAGATCTGGTGTATTTTTCGACGGATAACGCTGTGAGCGGCAACGACACGCTTCTCGGGGCATTTTCACTTTCTCAGACGTTAGATCCCGGACAGTCGGTCGCTCGAACGCAGAACGTCACGATACCGACAAATGCAATACCCGCAACCGGAAATTACTTCATCTATGTCATCACCGATGCCTATTCACAGGTCGACGAAGGAGCAAACGAAAACAACAACACGACGTTCAGTCCGCTGCGGGTTCGCCGCTTGCTGCGACCTGATCTGCAGGTAACCAATATTACAGCGCCTTCGACGGTTTTCTTTGATCAGCAGATCCAGGTACAGTGGACGGTCAGCAATAATGGAGCGGGGCCGACAAATGCTGCTAACTGGCAAGACGACCTTTATCTTGGGGTCAACCAAACGCTTGGCGGAGCAGTGCGTCTAGCCACGTTGTCAAATATCAGCTTTTTGAACAACGGCGAAAGTTATATTGCCACTGCCACTGTTCGAGTACCGCGGGGAGCGACCGGGTCATATTATCTAATCGTCAAGACCGACAAAGACGGATTGGTAAACGAGGAGAATGAGAACAACAATGTTACGACCCGGCCAATCACGGTAAATATCCCGCCTCTGCCCGATGTGCGGACAAGCAACGTGCAGGCGCCGGAAACCGGCGTTGGTGGTCAGCCCATCAGCGTGTCATGGACCGTTACAAATCATGGCGACGGAGCCACGCCACTGAACGAATCAACGTGGAGTGATGCGATTTACATCTCGCGAGACGCTGTGTTTAGCGTGGATGATAGGTTTATTGGTGCAAAACAGCGCAGCGGAGTACTTGAGCCGAATGGCACCTACACGGTCTCAAACCATAGCGTGGATCTTCCGGGTGATGCGTTTGGCGACTACTACGTTTTCGTGGTCGCAGACGCGTACGATCAGCTATACGAATTTACGGCAAACGGCAACAACGCGAACTACGACGCTATGGCTCCGGGATCACCGATGCATGTGCTGGGAACACCACCGGATCTTACGGTTCTCAGCCCTATCACGGCTCCGTCAAGCGAACTCGCCGGACGGCAGATCAATGTACAGTTTACTGTCCGCAATCAAGGGGCGTTTGACGCAAACGGCGGCTGGTACGAGACGGTCTTTCTCTCGACGGATCCCAATTTTGACCCGCTCTCCGATACGCCGATCGGTTCTGTTGTCCGTAACGGCCTGATCGCCGGCGGCCAGTACGTGGTAAATCTGCCGGTCACGCTCCCTAACTGCCTCGACGGAACCTACTATTTGTTTGCCGTCACCGACGCCAACGGCCAGATATTCGAATATGATGCCGGCGGCAACGCTGAGTCCAACAATATCAGCCAGCCCAAATCGATCCAGATCTCGAGTTTTGCTCCGGACCTGAGGGTGACGAACATTACGATCCCGCCGGTGGTGGTGAACGGCGCGATGCCGATCTCGTGGACCGTGAAGAATTTTGGAACGGCTGACACCCTTCAGACCATTTGGACCGACCGCATTTACCTTATCTACAACGGCACCGTTACCAACCTGGGCAATTTTGACCGCTTGGGCGGCCTGATCATCGGAGCGGAATATACGCAGAACCGGATCGTCTATATTCCGCTGTTTCTCGAAGGCGACATGCAGATCGTCGTTCAGGCTGATGCCTACAACAGCGTCCCAGAGTGTTCGTATGAGACGAATAATGACATAAGTGCCGCGACGAACGTCCAGCAGGACCTGCCGGACCTGCGGGCCACGGCCGTCAGCGCACCGGGGACCGGATCGTTAGGACAAACGTTCAGCGTCGCCTGGACCGGCGGAAATTACTCGGCGGCGATGACCGGGGGCACATCGTGGGCAGATACCGTATACCTTTCGGCTGACAACGTTTTGACCTACGGCGACATTCCTATCGGTGGATCTGTAAAAACGGCACAACTTGTTTCCGGTCAAACCTACGGAGGTACTGCCGACGTGATGATCCCGGGAGTGGCTCCCGGCAACTACTTCATATTCGTTAATGCGGACAACGGTAATCATGTCGTCGAGGGCGTGAATGAGACGAATAACGCTTCGGCTCCCGTCCCTATAACGATAACTGCTCCGCAGGTCGACCTGCAGGTTACTAATGTCACGGCCGATCCGTTGATCTATTCAGGCCAACTAACAAATATCTCGTGGACCGTCACGAATTTAGGGTCGACACCGACCATTACCGGCAATTGGACGGATTATCTCGTACTTTCACGGGACAACATCTATGATGCGAGCGACCGTGTGATCGATTTTGCAAATCAAAATACGGCTCTAGCGGGTGGGGCGAGTTACACGGTGAACCGTTCGGTACCGATGCCGGCGGGGTTGACCGGCGAATACAAGATATTTGTGATAACTGACCGCGGCAATGCCGTCGTGGAATCGATCGAGAACAACAATGTCAGTTCGCCGTTGACCGTCGAATTGCAGTTGCCGCCGCCGGCCGAGTTGAATATTACAAATATATCGGCGCCGCCCACGATCATGCTTGGTGACAACGCGTCCATCCAGTGGACCGTCCAGAACTCCTCGGCGAACACGGTAAATGCGATCTGGCAGGATTCGGTCTACTTGTCATCGGATCAATTGTGGGACAGCGGTGATGCTCTGATAGGCCAGGTACAGCGGAGTGGTTCATTAGGTGCCTACGCGACCTATACCGGAACGCTTGACGGGCCGATCCCGCCGATCGAGACGGGCTCGTACTACGTGATCGTCCGCACAGATGCGCGAAACACGGTCCGCGAATCGAATGAGGGAAACAACGTCTCAACATCGGTATCCACGACGTCAATTCAAATCGCGAATTTGACGCTCGGCGTCGCTTTGAATACTTCTCTCGTGACGGCTCAGGAGCGATATTACAGCATCCTTAACGCACCCGCCGATGAAACAATGCTGATCACGCTCGACGGCGAGGAAGGGGCAAGAAATGAGCTCTACTCGAAATATGGAACGATGGTCTCTCGTGCCAATTTCGAATTTCAGGATGACAGGCGCGCTCGGGCAGACCAGGAGAACGTTGTCCGAAACACAAGTGCGGGAGACTATTATACGATGGCCCGAGGTGATTATGTGCCGGGATCGTTCGCCGGGGAGTTAAAGAAGGCTGATGAGATCAAGAAAAAGGAGTTGTTGAACCCGCAGAATGTCACGATCAAGGCAGAAATACTGCCCTTTTCGATACGCAGTATTTCGCCGGCAGTTGCCGGTAACTCAGGTCTGTCTACAGTCGTTGTTGAGGGTGCGAAATTCAAAGCCGGAGCGACGATCAAACTGGTTGGGCAGAACAACCTCGAACTAACACCGATCGATGGCGACAATTCGTCGACTCGCTTTGCCGCCATGTTCGACCTTAAGGGCAAGCCTGCCGGGGAATATTCCGTGGTTGTTCGAAACCCTGATAGCCAGACTGCCACCTTAGCAAATGGTTTCAGGATCGTGAGTGGTGGTGGATACTCACTCCGAAGCGGCTTGGTTGGCGAATCTGAGGTTCGGCCCGGCACAACGCGATATATATTCTCCGCGAGCAACGATGGTTTGAACGATGCCCTCAACGTGCCGATCCTGATCTCGTTTCCTGCGAGCTACAATTTCCGGATCGATCCCCGCAATCTTGGCCAGTTTCCTCAATCTGAACTCCCCCCGGGAACGCCCGCAAATGGCGTCCCGCTCTACCTTGATGTGAATGGGATAAGGACCTTGATGTTATATGCTCCGATCCTCAGATCGGGGGCGACGATCGAGGTGGGCGTTGATTTGGATATTCCTGTTGGATTCGGCGGATTCAAGGTTGCTGTTCAGGTCATGCCGCCTTTGGCGGAATTCGTTGCCGGAACAGTCCCAAACCAGCCTGCCCGTCCGACGGTCCCCTATGGTCCCATATCGTTAGCACCCGGCAGCGACCCGCAACAGGACTGTTGGACGGAGGTCGCAAGACAGGCAATCTTCTTTATTCTTGGCGAGCTTCTACCCGGCGATTGTCTGGCAGCCGGTTGGAATGTATTGCTTAGTTCGGCTGATGCCGTAACCAGCCTGATGCTGAAGGGCGGCGGGGCTAGCGGCTTTGACGTGGTCAACTCGCTCGCAGGGAAAGTGATGAATACGCTCGGAAAACTCGCGGTCGAATGCGGGGACCAGGCAATACCTTGGTTCAAAGCGGCATCGACGGCCGTGGCGATCGTTCAGCTGGTTATGCAGATCGTCGACTGTCTTCAGAATCTGAAAACTGAATTGACCGTTACCAGTCGACGTTCCATCGATCCAAACGAGAAGATCGGGCCGACCGGTTTTGGACCTGAGCGCTGGGTGGGCAAGGACAAGCCTTTGCTTTACCGGATCAATTTCGAAAATCTCCCAACCGCAACGGCTCCGGCGCAGCGGGTACAGATCATCGATCAGTTGCCCGCAACGCTGGATCCGCGAACGGTACGGCTGTTAGAGATCGGTTTTAAGCAGTATCGGGTCGAGGTGCCGGAAAACAGGGCCTTTTATCAAAGCCGCATTCAGCTCGGTGACGATCTTAACAACCTCAAGGCTGATATTTCAGCCGGCCTAGACATAACCACCGGGCGGGTCACATGGACGTTAACGGCGATCGATCCTCAGACCAATGAGCGCCCCTTGAGCCCGCTGCTCGGCCTGCTTCCGCCAAATAACGTAAATCGCGATGGAGAAGGCTATGTAATCTTTTCGGTTGCGCCGGCTGGCAATCAGCCGACCCGAACGGATATCTCCAACTCTGCGAAGATATATTTTGACGAGAATGAGCCGATCGTAACGAACGCAACTACCAATCTGCTCGATTCCGACGTGCCGTCGAGCCAAGTTACTGCATTGCCTGCAACGGCATCAGACCCGGCGATCCAGATCAATTGGATCGGTGGTGACGACAGCAATGGTTCCGGCTTGAAGGGATTCGACCTTCTTGTTTCCGAGAGCGGCGGCTCATTCATTCCGTTCATTTCCGGATCCACTCTAACGAACGGCGTTTTTCAGGGTAAATGGGGCCGGAACTACCGTTTCTATTCGGTTGCATCGGACAATGCCGGAAACACTGAGGGAGCTCCGGAAACCGCCGATGCGACGATCCGCGTTTTAGGCAGTGCGGTCGAAAGTGACGTCGGTGCCTATCAAACCGGTGACAATGACGGCCTCGTAAATGATCAGGATGTTGCGCAAGTCCGAAGATTCGCGGCCAAAATGGATCAGAGCTTTCAATTCAACGAATTTCAGGCTGCAGATTCGGCCCCGCGTTCAGACGGCGGTAACGGCATCCTGACAGTCGCGGATGTCATTCAGGCGAAGCGATACGCTATGGGTCTCGACCTGCTACGCGATTACGACGGTCCGCTTTCATCCGGAGCTTTGACTGGAAAGGCGATCAACGGAAGGACCGACGGTCTGATCCCACGTGGGATCTATCCGTTCACGCTCGGCCGCATCGGGAATAAGTTGACGATCGCGATCGCACTCGATGCACAGGGCGATGAGACCGGAGTCGGCTTTACATTGAACTATAATACGGGCGATCTCGCCAATCCTCAGAATATTACGCTCGGCTCCGATGCCGCAGGCGCGTCGCTGACAACGAACACGAGCCAGGCAGGAAAGGTCGGCATAGTGATCGATAAATTACCGACTCAACCCTTCGCGGCCGGCGGCAGACTGATCGCCAAGATCGAGTTTGACGTGGTTTCCGCAAATGGAACGACGCTACTTTCATTCGGAGGCGATCCGGTGGCAAATGAGATCGTGAATGGTGATGCACTTGCACTGACCGCTACCAACAACGATACCGTGATCACGATCCTTGGGCCGACGTCGGCGGCGGTGACTGTTTCCGGCACGGTGCTCACGGGCGGAGGACGGCCGATTGCCAATGCCGTCATATTCCTGTCGGATGAGTCAGGTGTCAAACGCCGGGCCATTACCAACGGATTTGGCCGCTACCAGTTCGAAGGCGTCGAGTCGGGCAGATCATATGTCATTGGTGCCAAACACAAGACATTTCAATTTGTCAGGCCGAGCTATATGCTGCAGGTGGATGACGCCGTTGAGAATGCGGATTTTACGGCATTGGAATGAAACGGGAAACTACCGAGTAAGTTCGCGTTGAAACCAGGCTTTTGCAAAAGTCCATTCTCGGCGGACCGTGGTCTCGGAAATATCCAAAACAAAGGCGGTCTCTTCGATCGAAAGACCGCCGAAGAATCTGAGTTCGACTATTTTTGCCTGACGAGGGTCTACCACCTCAAGAGCAACAAGAGCTTCCTCGAGTTTGAGGATGTCAAAGTCCTTCTTGTCGGGTAGGCTGACGGCATCGTCCAACACGATCCGCTGGCCGCCCGAACGTTTTAGTGCGTTTCGTTTGCGGGCGTGATCGATCAGTATTTTACGCATTACCTCAGCCGCCACGGCAAAAAAATGAGCCCGATTCTGCCAAGACACATTTTCCCACTTGACCAGCCGAAGATATGCCTCATGGACGAGGGCAGTCGCCTGAAGGGTGTGGTCCGAATTCTCGTTGCTGAAGTAAGCGTGAGCGAGCCGGCGGAGGTCATCGTACACGAGCGGCAATAGCTCTTCCGGAGCCGTGCTGCTGCCGGCGCTCATTTGTCCAAGCAGGATTGTCACCTCGTCGGGATTCGTCATCGAGCAGGTGCGGAAACGGGGCCGCAAATGAATCGTAACACATGGCGTCCGGCCGGAAGAAGAAATTTTTCAGGCCCGGATTCAGTTGGTCTTGACCGGCTCAGCCGCCGCGCTCCCGGTTGCTACACCGACGATATAACTGTCGCGGGCACGGACGACGAGGTTCGGACGGTCGACCCGAACCTTTATTTCCTTTCTCTGCCCGGGCTTACCCTCATCGATCGGGACGTAGCCGATGTTATACTGCCTGCGCAGTTCTTCGGCGATGCCCTCAAAGGCAGTGGTCAGCCCACCCGGTGTGCTCTCGGGCCGAAATACACGTCCTCCCGTGTACGCGGCAAGTTCGTTAAGATACTGGCGTCCCCTCTGATAGTCAGCGGCACTGCGGCCTCGGGGGTTAAAGATACCGCCGCCATTGCCCAGCACGCCGCCGTTAATATTCGGCAAGGGCGAACCGGTTCCGCCATTATTGCCGGAATAGGTGTTGTAATAGATCGGAAAGATCATCGCGTCCGATTCTTCCGCGATATCGATCGTGCTGTCGTACCCCGCGCGCATGGATGTGGTATCAACTCCATCGGTGAACAGGACGATCGCCTTGCGACCGGCGATCTTGCTCAAACGCTTACGTAAAGAAAAGTCGACCGCGTCGTACAGGGAGGTCCCGTCGCCCCAATCAGCTCGGCGAATTGCTTTGTAGATCTTTTGCCGGTCGTTGGTCGCCTCAGTCAAAACATTGATGTTACTGGCAAATTCGATCACCATCACGCTGTCCTGCGGCTTGAGTTGATCGACGAAGGCGGTGGCCGCCGCCTGTATCTCCTCGATCTTATATGCGGTGGACGGACTAGTGTCGATCAGAAGTATTACGGTAAACGGCTTGTCGGTCGTTCCAAAATAAGCGATCTCCTGCTCCTTTCCGTTCTCAAAGATCTTGAAATCTTCTTGTTCGAGCCCTGGAATGTACAGGCCGTTGCGGTCAAAAACGGAAACTGGGATCGTGATGAGGTTGGTCTCGACCTTCAGAACCTCATCATCGCCGACCTCGACCGGTGCGTCTTTTGAGCCGGTCTTCGGATTGGCGACACCACTCTGACCCAATTTGGGGAACCCGACGGGCGGCCTGTTTCGGCGGGGAGCCTGCGGCTTCGACTCTGAATATCTTGGGACAGCGTCGGAAACATCGGTACTAATTACCTGCGGGGTCGATGTCGGAACAGCCACCACGCGGCGTCCCGACTGGCCGTAGGCGGAAGTGAAAGCAATGAACACAACCGAAAAGACAAGCAATGTCCTGACCATTTTAATTTTCCTCAAACCCATTAGACGCGTTAAATTATCAGTTGGATGCGTAGATCTTACAAAAAGATCGACGCTATCCGCCTATCAGCGTCCAGATGGTCGAAATACTGAATCCGAGCATTATTAACACAACACACCAACCGGCCGCCTGCAGCCACACCGGATGGCGATAGTCACCCAGGAATTTTGAACGTCGGGCGGCGATCAGAACGATCGTCAGCCCGATCGGGAGAATAAATCCGTTGATCGTACCCGCCCAAACCAGCAGTTTCACGGGTTGACCGACGAAGAGGAATATCAACATCGAAACCAAAATGAATACGATCACCAGATAACTGTTCGATCGTTCAAGACGGGAGTGAAACGTCTTGAGAAACGAAATCGATGTGAAGGCCGCCCCGACGACCGATGTGATCGCTGCCGCCCACATCACGACGCCGAACAGCCGCAGGCCCAGCGTCCCTGCCGCCCCCTGAAATACAGATGACGGCGGATTAGAGGCATCGATCGGCAATCCCATTGCTATTACGCCGAGCGCCGCAAGAAAGAGAAGTAGGCGGATCACGGCCGTCAAGGCGATACCCGAGATGGCACCTTGATTGACCTGATGCAAATTCGAAATGCCGACGACGCCGGCATCTATCAACCGGTGAGCGCCGGCGAAAGTGATGTATCCGCCGACGGTTCCGCCGACCAGCGTGACGATGGCCTTCGGGTCGATCTGAGCAGGCAGGGCCGTGCGGTACATCGCCTCGCCAAGCGGCGGGTTCGACGCATATACGACGTAAATGATCATCAGGAGCATCAGTACACCGAGAACTTTTACGAAAACGTCCATTGCCCGACCGGCTTCTTTGAACAGAAATATGAGTATTGCCGCAGCCACGCTGATCACCGCCCCATATTCGACCGGAATACCAAGGAGTGCATTAATTCCGAGTCCGCAGCCGGCTATGTTGCCGATATTGAAGACGAGACCCCCAAATGCGATGAGGCCGGCGAGCAAATATCCGCTGCCGGGAATTGTTTCATTCGCAATATCCTGACCTCGTTTTCCGGTGACGGTCAGCACCCGCCAAATATTGAGCTGGGCGAAAATATCGAGGACAACCGAAAGTAAAATTACAAAGCCAAAACTCGAAAGTAACTGCTGCGTGAAAACAGTAGTTTGAGTCAGAAAGCCCGGACCGACCGCCGACGTCGCCATCAGGAATGCTGCACCGTAGATCGCAGGCTGCGACCGTCTATATTCAATAGGTTCAGACATTTAACGGTCGAATAGTAATGTTGTTTATGAGCATCAATTCCCGGATCGCTTGAACCATTTCAATAGGATTCTGGCCATCGCCGTGAATGCAAATAGTATCAGCACGGACCGTGATCTTCGTGCCGTTCCCGAGATCCAACTGGCCATTTGCAACCATTGCCAGAGCTTGATCGGCGGCTATTCCCGGGTCGGTAATCAAGGCATTCGGCTCGTTGCGCGGCATCAAGCTTCCGTCCGGGCAATAGGTCCGATCGGCAAAAGCTTCGGATGCGGTTCTCAATCCGGCATTTTCTGCCTCCGAGATGGAATAGCTGCCGGAGAGGCCGAGAAGGATAAGTTCCGGATCGACATTTCGAACCGCCCTAGCGACCACGCGGGCAGTCGCCGGTTCTCGAGCGGACCTGTTGTACAGGGCACCGTGCGGTTTGACATGGGCCAATTCCGCACCCGCGGAGTCACATATTTCGCGAAGTTCGAGGATCTGTTTTGAAATTATCAGTTCCAGTTCGTCGTCCGGAAACGATATTTCTTTCCGACCAAAATTTTCAGGATCGGGATAACCGGGATGAGCTCCGATCGAGACATAATATTCATTGGCAAGTTCGACGATACGCCGCATCGTTTCTCGATCACCCGCGTGAGCCCCGCAAGCAATATTGACCGACGAGATATACCTCATCAGGCCGGTATCGAACGGGCAGCCTTCGCCCATATCACAATTCAGATCAACGGATAGCATTTCAGATCGTCAGATTAACACAATTTCACTGGCCGTATCGCCGTAATTTGCAGCCAATGCGGAAAAGTAAAAGATCGCTCTCGATCTTTTGTCTAAGTGCCTCAGCCTCAGAGATGCTGACAAAGTGAAAGCACAACTTACTGCCACCCCCAAGTTGAGCGGCGACCGGTAGGTCGTGATCGATGATCTGAGCGATGCGCGGGTAACCTCCGGCGGTCTGATGGTCAGCCATTAGAATTACAAGCTGGCCGTCAGGAAGCAGCTGAACCGTTCCGTATGTAACTGCCGAAGAGACCATTTGGATGAGCTGCTCGATGCCTATCGGATCTCCCTCCAGCCTGAAACCCATCCTGTCTGATGCGTGCGACACGGTAAATGCCTGTTCCTCGAGAGCGGTCTTGCCGGCAGCGTTGAGCCAAGAATGTTCGGGGCCTTCGATTACACGCAATGTCGGAAAGCGGCTGTAATGCGGAATAAGAACATTCGAGGCGATCTCATGCTGCTGCACAGCCGATGTCGGCAATGTCGGTTCGAGCAAATCCAAAACATCACCGCTTTGCAATGAGCGTCCGCCGCATCCGCCGATGCCGCCAGCCAGATTGGTCGACCGGCTGCCGAGCCATTCGTCAGCTCTAAAGCCTCCATTTACAGCAAGATAGACACGTTCACCTAATACTTTGCCTTCAAAACGCAAGATGCTCCCCGGGCGGGCGAGATGACAACGCCAATTCGCGATCGCCGCACCGTCAAGCGATGCTCCAAGCTCAGCTCCGCCGAGGGCAAAGATGCGGTCATCTACAAACTCGATCTCGGCTGCAGGGAAGTGCATTTCGAGCAAGGCGGCAGTTTCCTCGTTTCCGGCCAGATCGTTAGCGATACGTGCGGAGCGACGATCCATAACACCGCCGGGGTTCACCCCGTACTTCCGGTAGCCCGGCCGCCCTAGATCCTGGATTGTAGACAGCAACCCGCCCTTTTTGATCCTCAAAAAACTCATTTCGCGACAAATCGTACTAAACTGCCAGGTCGAAGCAATGTGAGTTCCGTGCCGAAGGGCGTGAAAAGCTCAACATTCGTGCGGCCGATGATCTGCCAGCCTCCCGGCGAGCGTAGAGGATAGATTCCCGTCTGCCGTCCGGCTATGCCGACGCTGCCTTTCGGCACAGATGTTCGAGGCGAACTGCGTCGTGGTGTCGCAATTCTCTCATCAACCTCGCCCATGTAAGCAAAACCGGGCAAAAAGCCGAGCATGTAAACCCGATATTCACACGAAGTAAAAACATCGATCGCATCAAGCGTCCCCAGACCGGCAGTCTCCGCGATTAATTGCAGGTCAAGAGCGGCGTCAGGGCCGAAATCGACGGGTATCTCAATTCGATCAGTGTCCGGCGGAAGATCTGATTCGCCAAGGCTCTGCACGATGCCGGAAATCAAAGATCGGACTGCCTCAAAAGCGGTTTCCGCCTTGGGAAATTGCAGTTTTACGATCGCCGGGTCGTAAAATACGGTTGTTGAAGCATATGCCGGAGCCGACTCGATCAACCAGGGGAAGCCGGCTCTCTCGATCGCCTGGGAAAGCGAAATTGCTTGTTGATTCATTACCCGGGAAATGCTGTTTCCGAATTCAACGGTCAATGCCGCATCGCCTAAAGGAAAGTACCTGATCGGGAGGTCAAGCATAATTACCGCGCTCGTTGTTTGGGATCAAGATATTCACGAAGGCCGTCACCGATGAAATTAAATGCCAAAACCGTAAGTGCGATCGCCAAACTCGGGAAGAAAAGAACGTGAGGGGAATTGATCAAAAGGTCAAATCCACGCGCCTCGTCGATCATTGTGCCCCAGCTCGGTACTGACGGGACTCCGAGGCCGAGGAACGATAGCGAAGCCTCGGAAAGTACCGCACCTGCCATTCCGAGCGACGATTGGACGATCAGCGGCTGGATCGCGTTCGGCAGTATATGGGTAAACAATATTCGCATATTGCTTGCCCCGAGGGCCCGTGCCGCCTGCACATAATCGTATTCGCGGACCTTAAGGACCTGTCCCCGCATGACCCTCGCATAGCCGACCCAGCCGATCACGCAAAGCGCGAGTATCAGTTTACCAAGGCCGGCACCGAGAAAAGCGACGAGTGCGATCGCCAGCAACAGGCCCGGAAACGCCAAAAATACGTTAAAAACGTAACCGGACAGAAATTTGTCCACAAAACCGCCGTAAAAGCCTGCCAATGCACCCAAAATTGTCCCAACGACCGCCGAAACCGAAACGACCGTGATACCGACCTGTAGTGAGATCCTGGCTCCGAACAGTACTCTTGAAAATATGTCCCGCCCAAGAGCGTCCGTGCCGAACCAATGTTCACCGCTCGGTGCCGCGTATCTGAGCATCAAATTCTGGGCATTGTAATCATGGGTCGCAAAGACGGACGCGAATATCGCCGCCAGAACGACGACCGACGCGATCGCGATGCCGATGTAGGTAAGCCGGTTCATCTAACTCAGTCGAATGCGCGGATCGAGCCGCCTGTAAACAAAATCAGTGAGCGAGTTGGCGACGATGAACGTCACGCTGATCACCAGGACACAACCCTGTACCAGACGGTAATCACGTTTGCCGATGCCGTCCTCGAGCAGCAAAAGTCCCAAGCCCTGCCAATTAAATATCTTTTCGGTGATGATCGACCCTGCCAGCAGAACTCCCAACTGAAGCCCGAGGATGGTGACGACGGGGATCAAACCATTCTTGAGCACATGCTTATAGACAACCATTCGCTCGCTGAGACCCTTTGCACGGGCAGTGCGGACGTAATCTTCCCCGAGTTCTTCGATCACGCTGGAGCGGACCATTCGCGTCAGGATCGCCGAAAGTGCGGCTCCGAGAGTGACGGCAGGCAACACAATATCCTCGGGATTTGCACTGCCGGTCGGGGCGAATATCCTCAGATTGACGGCAAAAAGGTAAACGAGAAACGGCCCGACGACAAAGGTCGGCAGCGATATGCCCAGAAGTGCGACGAACGATGCGGCATTGTCAATAAACTTGTTCTTATTTGATCCTGCGAGGACGCCGAGCGGTATTGCGATGCCTATCGCAACCAGCATTGCGGCGATCGCAAGTTTGATCGTCGCCGGGTATCTCTCGAAGATCATATCTCGGACCGGCCGATCCGTCCTGAACGACATACCCAGGTCGCCGCGAAGCAGTCCGCTCCAATAGTCAGCGTAGCGATTATCGATCCCGTTCCACGCAAAGCCGCTCTCAGTTGAATATGAAAAAAAGAAAGCGGGCCGGTCAAGGCCGTGCTTTTTGTTGAAATTCTCGATCTGTTCCGGGGTCGCTGTTTCGCCGAGGATCACGGCGGCGGGCGTGCCGGGAACCAGCTCGATCAGCAACGTGACGAGCGAGACGACCGTCCAGATCACAAGCAACATCATGGCGAGCTGGCGCAAAATGTTTAGGATGCGATATTTCATTCGGAACGCCGGTGAGCAGACAGATTTTATAACTTAAAGGCCGCGATGACAAACCTTTACGGTTTTGTGCCCACGTGCAGAGCCGCGATGCCGCCGGTCAGGTTTTGGAACTTGACCGATGCGAACCCTGTCGAGCCCATCATCGCCGCGAGCCGCTTCTGGTCCGGAAACTTCGAGACCGAATCCGGCAGGTACTCATAGGCTCCGCGTGAACCGCTGACGGCACCGCCAATTCGGGGTAAAATGTGCGAAAAATAAAAATTAAAGAGCTTGCCGAAACCCGGTACGACCGGGGCGGAAAATTCGAGCACCGCCAGACGACCGCCGGGCTTCAAGATACGCATGAGTTCGGCGAGTCCATCCGACACACTAGCCAGATTTCTGAGGCCGAAAGCGATCGTAACCGCATCAAAACTACCGTCAGCAAATGGTAGCCCGAGGGCATCACCCTCAACATACGGTATCGGGGCCGACCCGCCGGACGGTTTTGACTGAGCGACGGTCAGCATCGGCCGACAAAAGTCCGAACCAATGATCCGGGCACGCGCGTCGCGGCCTAGTTCGATCGACAGGTCACCCGTTCCGCAAGCGACGTCCAACACGATGGTATCTTCTCGGTCGAGTATGTCACGAAGTTCGCCGGAGACCTTTCGCCGCCATCCCTTGTCGATGTTCAGCGACAAAAGATGGTTTAGCAGGTCGTATCGTTTCGCGATCCCCGAAAACATCTCACGAACCGCGTTCGCGTGGGCCGCTTCTTTTTCGTTCAACTCTCTCTGCACGACTTAATTTGCTGTTGCCGGAGTATTCAACAAGATCGCCGCCACCGGCTGTTTGGCTGATGCAACCGCAAAATTACGAACATCGTCAAACGTCACGGTGTCGGCTGCGGTGGCATCCGCGTCAGGGCTTGCGGTCTTGAAAGTATCATTGTCGAGAAAAAGCTCGGTTACGCTCCGCTTCATCCACTCGTCACGGAACAGCTTTCGGGCCGATTGAAACTCCGCCTCGGTCACGGGATCGGCGAGTATCTTTGCCACGAGCTCGTTTGCCTCGACCTTTCCATTCACGTTGGGTGACTCGTTACGATTACCATCAAAACCGAGGGTAATGATCCCCGGTAGAATATGGCTTTCGGATCTAACGAACACATCGCCCGAATGTTCGCTGGGGACACGGGCCTTTAGGCGAGCGTTGAGGATCAAGGCGTAAACGCGTGATGCCGCAAACGTTTTGTCGCCGCGAGCCGCTCCGCGAAGGGCAAACCGGACAGCGTGAGCGTCGGACTTGGGTGACGGAATCGACAAAACCGCTGCCGCGGGCGGATCAGGCTGGCGAAATGTGGACGGAACACGACGGTCCGACTTGAGCCATGCACCAAAGTATCGGCGTATGGCCCTGAAACCCAGTACACGGTCAAAATTCCCGGTGACCGCCACGGTCGCATTGTCCGCGGTCAGGAATCGCTGTTTAGCGTCTAGGAGGTCGGCAAAATCTATCTTTGCAACGGTTGCCGAAGTGCCAAATTTGGGTCGGCCGTACGGAAAGGTCCCAAATAGACGAGCCGCGACGGCGTTGTCGGCAACATACGACGGATCACTCTCTAATTTCTTCAGTTCCTCGATCACAGCCACCATCAGCTTGGCGGTCGTCGGTTTGTCGATGGTCGGATTGGCGATCGCCGCCGACAATGTTTCGAGCATCGAAAGGAAGTTTTCCGGCTTCGAACTCGCGGTTATCTCGATGTAGTCGTAATTGGCTTCGATCGACAGTCCACCGCCCAGATCTTCAGCGAAAAAGTCGCGTGCGGCCTGTTCCGGGAAGATATTTTCGGCCAGCAACCGCATCACGCCTTCTTTGCCCTGCGGATCGAAGCTGGTGCCGCTATGGACGCGGACGGTTACTGTTACCGATTCGGCCTTCGGCATCGGCCACATCAGAACCTTGAGCCCATTGAGTAACTTTTCCTGCTTGGGCTGGGGCAGCGAGTTTTGGGCGAACGCTGCCGCTGATATCACTAAAACGGCCGCTGCCGAAAATGCGGATACGACGAACTTTTTCATATTTGGGGCCA
>JAIBCA010000165.1 GCA_019694345.1 Pyrinomonadaceae bacterium
CTGTATGAGATCTTCACGGGAAAGCAGGCCTTTTCAGCCGATTCCATCCAGGAACTGATCAGGAAGCACCAGACCGAAACTCCTACGAATCCTTCTGAATATGTAAAAGGGATCGACCCGCTTGTCGAAAGTGTGATCGGCCAGTGCCTGGAAAAGGACCCGGACAAAAGGCCAGCCACTGCGTTGCATGTAGCGATGGCCTTGCCGGGCGGCAACCCGATGCAGATCGCGCTTGAGGCCGGTCAAACCCCATCGCCGGAAATGGTCGCTGCTTCGCCGAAAAAGGGTGCGTTGAGGCCGGCAATTGCCTTGTCCTGTTTGGTTGGCGGAATTGCGATGATCGTGTTTTGTATGTTTGCGGCGATGAAAGTCGGCGTAAATAACCGCATTCCATTTAACAAATCGGCAGACGTTCTTTCTGAGCGAGCCAATGATATCGCCACCAAGTTAGGATATACGGACGCTCCCGCCGAAAGATCTTATAGGTTTTACGAAGATTATTCTTATCTTGAGTATTTTCGGCCAGGTCCCGCCTCAGGAAAATTTGCCAATATCGAGAGCGGCCAGCCATTGTTTTCTGTTTTTGTTGAGCGGCAAAGCCCAAACAATTTTGACGTTCGCATGGCGGGCAACGGACTCTGGACGTTTGACCCGCAGACGATCAGTGATCAACGGACGATCTCGCTCGACACACGCGGGCGACTGGTCGAATTCACCGCCGTGCCACCGCAGTTCGGCGTACACTCCAACGCAAAAGCTGATTTTCCTGTTGCGTTTCAAGCCGCAGAGCTCGATCTGGGAAAATTCAAAGAGGTTTCGCCTAATTGGACCCCGCCGACGGCGTTTGATGAACGAAAGGCTTGGGAAGGCTTTTTACCCGACAACGAGGAAATTCCTTTGCGTGTCGAAGCCGCAAGTTTTAATGGCAAGATCGTCTTTTTCAAGTTGATCTATCCGTGGACAAAGCCAACTGTTGCGGAGTATGGCTCCTACACTACACGCAATTGGATCGGCGTTCTTGTCTTTTTCGGGATCGTCTGGGGACTTATCGTTACCGCGATCTTTCTGGCGTGGAAGAATATCAGATCCGGCAGCGGAGACCGCAAAGGTGCATTCAAAATTTCACTTGCCATTTTTGTTTTGATCTTCCTCGGCTGGTTTTTCAGCATGAATCACGTTCCGTCATTTTTTCCAGAACTTGACCGCATTACTCTCGGATTTCGAGGGGCCTTATATGTTTCTGTGCTGACCTGCATAATGTATCTCGCCCTTGAGCCGATCGTCCGCCGCCATTTGCCGGATCTAATTGTCTCGTGGAATCGTCTATTAACGGGCGATTGGCGAGATCCGTTGGTTGGACGAGATGTTTTGCTGGGAACGCTCCTCGGCATCGCACATATCACACTAATTTACGCTGGATTAAGCGCGGAGCGAATGGTCTACGGTGATTTTCGGCTCTTTTTCTTCGTAGGAGCATTGACAAGTTTGCGGAGTTGGACGTCGGGAATTCTGGGCACTGCGGGATTCGGTCTTCCCTACGGCTTGATGTTCATTTGTACCCTAGCCGTTTTGTTTTTACTGTTCCGCCGCCGCCTTTTTGCCGGACTGGTTATTTTCGTCTTAATGACCACCGTGGAGATCCTGTTTTTTACTCAATCGTGGACTTATCTGCCTTTTACAATAGCTATTACTACGCTGATGTCGCTGGCGATCGCGCGTCTCGGTTTGATAACGATGGTTTTTGCCCAAACCGTCTTCGTATGGCTCTTATCAACGCTTTTTACGACCAATTTTTCGGCGTGGTATTCGGGCAATATGCTTTTGACGCTGGCAGTGATCGTGTCGCTGCTGATATACGGCTTTTACACCGCGACCGCGGGACAAAAGTTATTGAATAACAGGCTTCTCGCTGACGGTAACGGGTGAAAATCAGTTAAGATAACTATATGAAAACACTCATCAAAAACGGACGCATCGTAACCGCGGTAGACGATTATTTTGCCGACATTTTTATCGATGGCGAGACCGTCACGACCATCGGCAAGTCGCTGGATGTGGAGGCGGATGTCGTACTGGACGCTGCAGGTAAGCTCGTAATTCCGGGCGGGATCGATCCGCATACACATATGGAACTGCCTTTTGGCGGGACGCAGTCATCGGATGATTTCTTTACCGGAACGCGTGCGGCGGCACATGGCGGCACGACGACGATCATCGATTTTGCGGTGCAAACCAAGGGCGAATCTATGACGTCCGGCGTCGATGCGTGGCATAAGAAGGCCGAGGGCAAGACGGCGATCGACTACGGATTTCATCTCATCACGACCGATTTTGAGGACGGCAGCGAGAAAGAGATGTATCGGCTGATGGACGAAGGTATTACTTCGTTCAAGCTGTTTATGGCCTATCCGGGTGTGTTTCTGGCGGATGATGCGACGATCTTTCGGGCGATGTCGGCGGCGGGCAAACGGGGCGGGCTGATCTGCATGCATGCCGAGAACGGCATCGTTATTAACGAGATCATTAAACGCTTTCTGGCAGACGGACGAACCGCGCCGAAATATCACGCACTCACGCGGCCGACGATCGCTGAGGCCGAAGGCGTTCATCGTGCTATCGCCATTGCGGAGATGGCAGAGTCGCCGGTCTACATTGTTCACCTCAGTTGTACCGATGCTCTCAATCAAGTTCGCCAAGCACGAGATCGCGGCATCTCGGCGTTTGCCGAGACGTGCCCGCAATATCTCTTCCATTCGATCGACGATTACGGCGACGGTTGGGACGGTGCGAAATATGTGATGACACCGCCGCTGCGTGAGAAGCACAATTGTGCCGAACTGTGGAAAGGCCTCAAAATGGACGACCTGCAAGTCATCTCGACCGACCATTGCCCTTTCTGTATGAAAGAACAGAAGGAACTCGGTCTAGGCGATTTTACCAAGATACCGAACGGTGCGCCGGGCGTCGAGAATCGCCTCGCCCTGATATACAACGGCGGCGTGGTGGAGAACCGAATTTCGCTCAATCGTTTTGTCGAACTGACCTCGACCGCGGCGGCAAAGATGTTCGGGATGTTCCCGAAAAAGGGGACTATCGCCGTCGGTTCGGATGCCGACATTGTCATTTTTGACCCGAACGGCGAGACAAAATTCGGTGTCGAGCACGAACACATGAACGTCGATTACTCGTCATACGAGGGTTGGACGATAAAGGGCAAAGTCGAGACCGTCCTTTCACGCGGTAATGTCGTCATCCAGAACGGCCAACACACCGGCAAAGAGGGCGACGGGCAGTTCGTCAAACGCGGAACCTGTGTTAACTTGTAGCATCAAAAAAGATCTACAAATAACATGGGCGAAAGTATGAACATCGGTTCGTCGATCGGACATTACCGCATAGTTTCCAAGATCGGCGCAGGCGGTATGGGCGAGGTTTACAAGGCCCATGATGCGCGGCTTGATCGTGAGGTCGCGATCAAAGTGCTGCCGTCTGAAATGTCGAGAGACGAAGACCGTCTGCGGCGTTTCGAACAGGAAGCCAAGGCCACATCCGCGCTAAACCATCCCAACATCCTCACCGTTTACGACAT
>JAIBCA010000101.1 GCA_019694345.1 Pyrinomonadaceae bacterium
GGAAAGTATCGTACTGTCCGACACGCGTCGGGGTTGACGGATTTGAAAGGTCAAATACCTGAATTCCGGCCTGGTACCACGCTATGTAGAGCCGGTTGCCCATCACGACCGGATTATGCGGCGTGACGGCATTGAGCGACAGGGCGTTCATCCCGACCGAATTGACCAGAAGCGGGGTCGCGGGATTTTCGATATTGTACGTGCGAAGATCGCCGTTCCCGTTGCTCGTCTCGCGGCAGCTGTAAAGGTACTTGCCGTCCTCGCTTGACCAGCTGCTGTGCATGCTGTTGCCGGCCGTGATGCTTGTCGAATCTTCGATAAAGCCCAAAAGCGTCGGGGGCTGTCCTGCGACGTTAAATATGTTGTAGATCTCCGTCCGTCCGCGTTGGGTCGAACTGCCCCAACCCGACGTGAACATTCGATCACCTCGGACGTGCATTGCGTGCACCCAAACTGGCTCTGACGGCGACAGGTCACGCAGAAATACAGGGCTCGCCGGATTCGTTACGTCGATAAACTTGATGATCTTGCTCGAAAATCCGTTAAAATTCTCGATCAGTATGTCGTTGCCGAACTGGTTTATGACCATCATCTCGTGGATCGAGTTGTGGCCGTTGCCGGTGGTCGAGTTGACGATGCCCAGCAGCTGCGGGCTATATGGATTTGCGAGATTGACGATATGAACGCCGCCGCCATTGCCGCTGCCAAAATATCCGCGCGTACCGATGACGATCGCCTCGAGAAATTGCTGATTCGCTCCGGGGTTGTACCAACTCGCCAGGACGGGCGCGTCCGGATTCGAGATGTCGTAGATAAAGGCTCCGCGGCAGTTGTAGCTTCCCTGCACAGCGATATTGCCATCGGCGTAGATGTCGGCAAATTTCAGGTTCGACGTACTGCCGCAATTCGGCGTGATCTGCGCCCGCAGGCGGACCTTTTGTGCCGAGGCATCGGTACCGAGTGCCGCGATGATCGCGGCCGCACAAAGCGACAGGGCTAACCCCTTAAAGAATAATCTCGTTCTAACTTTCATTAACGTCTCCGGAAGTGAATTTGCCGTTCAAAAGATCAATTTACAACTTTTACTCGGAAATGGATGTGAATGCAAGCCGAAACACCGGCAATGACCCCCAATTTGGGGATGTATTGCCGGCGTCGGATATTGATACGGACCTGGCTACGAAGCAAACCGCTCTGCCTCGCGCATCACCAGATCGAATGTGCCCGGATCGACCTTTCGAAATCGCCGGTTGCGATTCAGCGAAACGGCGATCGAGATCGTCGGGTTGTTGCCCTTGAAGTTCATGCCGCCCGCGACCAAAAGGTTGTACAACTCGTTGACATGCAGCGGATGGCCCGACTCGCGAAGCAGCAGAGTGCATGCCTGTGTGATCGTCAGGTCAGCGAACCGCTGGCTCAGCGGAGCCGAATTGTGAACTATCGACGGGATGCCGCGATGCTGGTTGATGTACGCCACCGATCCGCCGTAACGGCCGCCGTTGTTATCGATCGGCTTTACGCGTCCCAGATACGGGTCGCGCGTCTCAGGCCTGATCTCGTACTCGTCGTCCATCTTGATCGTCCGAGGAGTATGCAGGGTGCGGTTGCCAGACCGCATCGTGACCAGCAGGCTGTCAATAGCCGATTCCGTCTGCGACGCACTATTCTCAAGCGCGGTGATCTCCTGTCGAAGCAGGTCAACCTCGTTTTCCGCCTCACGTAAGCGAGCCATCAGGCGGTTTTGAGCGTTGCGGGTCTGCCGCAAACTCTGCTCAAGTGTTGCTATAAGGTTTTCGTCCAGCATATTTAGCGGAAATGGCCAAGATCTCGAAATTGAAACTTTGACTGGCGTGAGCCCTCGGGGCCTTTGAAACTTAGCTATTTCGATCGATCACGTACTTAGGAATTCCTTCCAAAGCAACACGATACTCGGTTTCCGGAAAAACATCAAGGTTTTTTCTTGCGGCGTCGGCAAACTCCAGCGCCCTTTCCCGAATGCGGCCAATTATCCCCTCGGAATCCAGCGATCGCCTGATAGCGTCACGGGATATCTCGTTGTAGGCGCCGGTGAGCATCACGTCCTCCAGTTTTGGCCGAAGTGACGGATCATTTTTCAGCAGATAGATCAGCGGGAGCGTGATCTTGCCCTCCAAGAGGTCGGTTCCGGCGGCTTTTCCGAGATCCTCGGCCTCGGACGTCAGATCAAGAATGTCGTCCGCCAGCTGGAACGCGATCCCGAGATTCATGCCGTAATCGCGAAGCGCGTGCTGCCGCTCGAGGCTCGCACCGGCGAGGATCGCCCCGATCTCGGCACATGCCGAGAACAAAAAGGCCGTCTTTCGCTTAAGTATGTCGAAGTAATCCGATTCGCTGATGTCGAGCCGCCCGATCATGGTCAACTGGATCAATTCGCCCTCGGTCATCTTTCGCGTCAGACGCGTCAAAATGTCTAGAATCTCCAGCGAACGTTCCTGCAGCGAGGTCTCGAATGCCGACATATACAGCCAGTCGCCCATCAGCACGGCGGTCTGGTTGCCAAACCGCGCATTTACCGACGCCCGGTTTCGGCGGAGGTCCGCGTTGTCGATAATGTCGTCGTGAACCAGCGTCGCCGTGTGGAGCATCTCCATTACGGTCGCGAGGCTGATGACATTTTTACCGGCGGTCGAACCGCCGCTGGCACCGCTCGCCAGGATCAGCAACGCGGGCCGCACACGCTTGCCGCCCGATGCACGCAGGTAATCGCCGAGATAGTTGACCACCTGGATATTTGACCGCACCTGCCGCTCATACTCGGCCTCGACGAGGCTCATTTCGTCAGCGATCAGCCCGAATATCTTTCGGGCGGCCGCACCGGGAAGTAATTCCTTTTTGCTTGTGGCAAAGGTCTGCATCGGTTAGTTGCTGCGGTAGTTGTCAAACGTCATGTCGATGCCAAAATCCTTGGCTTTCAGCGCGGCGATCGTTTCCTGCAGCGTATCGCGATCCTTTCCCGACACTCGTACGGTCTCGCCCTGGATCGACGCCTGGACCTTCAGCTTGGCGTCTTTGATGAACTTGACGACCTCTTTTGCCTTTTCGACCGGGATGCCCTGCTGGATCTTGACGAGTTGCCTGACGGTACCGCCGGCGGCCGGCTCGACCTTTTGATAATCGAGAGCCTTCAGCGAAATGCCGCGTTTGACCAGCTTGCTCTGCAGGATGTCGTTCATATTGCGAAGCCGGGTCTCGTCCTCGGCCGTCAGCACGAGGTCTTTGCCCTGCATCTCGACCTTGGCCTTGCTGCCTTTAAAATCAAAACGCTGCGAAACCTCTTTCTCGGTTTGGTTGAGAGCGTTCGTCAGCTCGGCATAGTCGGTTTTTGAAACGATATCAAATGAATTTTCTTTTGCCATAAGGGTATTTTGCCACAGAGAACACCGAGTTCACAGAGCAGAATTATTTTGGACTAATTCTCAAGCCACTCTATGTGCTATGTGGCTAATTCCAATCTGAAGAAATTGAGGAAGTTTCGTGTCGTGTTCTCCGCGATAGTCTCGATTTCGACGCCATAAAGATCGGCAAGGAAATTGGCAGTG
>JAIBCA010000132.1 GCA_019694345.1 Pyrinomonadaceae bacterium
CGCGGATCGGGCGAAACCCGGTCAAGCCGCTCGACAGCCGCATCGCGGCGGTACTGGACTATCGGGTGAATAAATACCTTTCACTGATGGGCGCCGTGCTTTATCGGCGTGACGAATTGACGCCGCGTGTCGATCGATATGAGACCCGCCTTGACCTCGGGTTCGTTCTGACCAAAACGTGGGGAAACTTCACATTTCGGGACCGGAATGTCATCGAGCACCGCTTTCGCAACAGCCGAAAGGACATCAACGTCTATCGCAACCGCGGCCAGATCTCGTATTCGATAAAACGCAAAGGCAAGGAGTTGTTCGCCCCGTTCGTCGCCAATGAGGGCTATTACGACATTACGAACAAGGTTTGGTCCCAAAATGAGTTTCACGCCGGGATCAGCCGCCGGCTCAGCAAACGAACCGTCCTTGACGTCGCTTATACGCGCAACGACTCGCGGCCTTTCAACGCGAACGCCCTGAACCTGACACTTAAAATAAAACTGCGATAGATCTTCGCCGCGTACGCCCCTAAGCCGCCCTCGCCTGTTTTACGATCTCAACGAACTGCCGTGCGCGTTCGGTGACGATGTGGGCATTGCCCTCGCGGATGGCCTTGACATCGACGAGGTCGGTACCGACGCCGAGCGCGGACGCTCCGGCTTTGATAAAGTCAGCGGCCGTCGTCAGCGAAACGCCGCCGGTCGGGATGATCTTGACCTGCGGGAACGGGCCTTTGAGATTTTTGACATAGCTGGCACCGCCGACCGATCCGCAGGGGAAAACCTTGACCAGATCGACGCCCGCACTCCAGGCCGTGATAACCTCGGTCGGCGTCAAAACGCCCGGTGCGATCGGCGCACTGTAACGATGGCAAAGTTCGATCGTTGCGAGATTGAGTGCCGGACTGACTATGAACTGGGCACCGGCGAGCAGACAGGCCCGGGCAGTTTCGGGGTCGAGCACCGTTCCGGCACCGACGAGCACGTCGCTGCCGTATTTGTCGGCGACCTTTTCGATCACGCGGACCGCACCGGGCACGGTCATGGTGATCTCGAGGACGTTGACGCCGCCGGCCTTGATCGCCTCGATCACCTGCATCGCCTCGTCTGCCGACGAAGCCCGCACGACCGGCACGAGGCCGAGTGACTCTATCTGTTCTACGATCTGTTTCTTATCCATTGTTTATCTCGCCTATCTTGCAACGCGTGCGCCGCCGCCTTTCATGACTCTGAGAACGTCGGCAATCCCGACCGTGGTGGTGTCGCCGGGCGTTGTCATCGCGAGCGCTCCGTGCGCCGCTCCGCAGTTGACGGCCCACTCGGGCGACTCGCCGGTCAGAAAGCCGTATATCAGCCCCGAGGCGAACGAATCACCGCCTCCGACGCGGTCAAAAATGTCGAGATCGGGCCGCATCGCCGCCTGATATAGCTCGCCGCCAGTAAAGCAGACGGCTCCCCAATCGTTGACCGACGCCGTCTTTGCGTTGCGCAGGGTGGTCGCGGCAACGGCAAAATTCGGAAAGTCGGCGACCGCACGACGGATCATCTTTTCAAAATTGACGATGTCGAGCTTCGAATGATGTTCGTCCTGGCCCTCGACCTCGTAGCCGAGACAGGCGGTGAAATCCTCTTCGTTGCCGATCATCACATCGACGTACTGAGCGAGGTCGCGGTTGACCTCCTGCGCTTTGGCCTGGCCGCCGATCGCCCGCCACAGCGAGTCGCGATAATTGAGGTCGTACGAGATGACGGTGCCGTATTTTTTGGCGATCTGCATCGCCTCTTTGGCAACGTCGGGTGTGGTCTCGCTGAGGGCGCAAAAGATGCCGCCCGTGTGAAACCACCGCGCACCTTCATGCCCGAAGATCCTTTCCCAATCGATATCACCCTTTTTCAGCTGCGAAACAGCGGTGTTTCCCCGATCCGAGCAGCCAAGCGCCGCGCGGACGCCGAAACCACGCTCGGTAAAGTTCATGCCGTTGCGCACGTCGCGGCCGACACCGTCGTACTTGACCCATTTAACGTGCGACTGATCGACGCCGCCCTGATACATCAGGTCCTGGACGAGCCGGCCGATCGGATTATCGGCAAGCGCGGTGACGATAGCCGCGTCGAGCCCGAAACAGCGTTTGAGGCCGCGTGCGACGTTGTATTCGCCGCCGCCCTCCCAAACTTCGAATGACCGCGTCGTGTGGATGCGCTTATCGCCCGGGTCGAGCCTGAGCATTACCTCGCCGAGCGAAACGATGTCCCATTTACAATTGTCTTTTGACTTAACTTTTAGCATTCGTCACTAACAGGCACACTCCCTACCGGTCGTGTTTCCGCCTCTTGTCTCCCGTCTCTTGTTGCTATCTACCCATCCATCCGCCGTCAACGACGAGGATGTGGCCGTTGACATAATCGCTTGCCGCCGACGCCAGAAAAACGGCGGCGCCGGCGATGTCCTCAGGCCGTCCCCAACGCCCGGCCGGAATTCGCTCGAGTATCTGCCGGTTTCGCGTCTCGTCCGCCTGGAGTGCGGCGGTGTTGTTGGTCGCGATGTAGCCCGGCGCGATGGCGTTGACGTTCACGCCGAGTTTGGCCCACTCATTCGCCAAGGCCTTCGTCAGGCCGGCAACGCCCGATTTTGACGCCGTGTATGCCGGCACCGTTATGCCTCCCTGAAACGACAGCAAAGACGCGATGTTGATGATCTTTCCCGAGCCTTGTGCGATCATGTGCCGGCCGGCGGCCTGCGATGTTCGAAAAACACTCGACAGATTGACCTCGATCACCTCGGCCCAGTCGTCCTCGCCGAATTCCACGGCCGGCGATCGCCTGATGGTTCCGGCGTTGTTCACTAATATATCGATCCTGCCAAACCTCTCGACGACCTCAGCGATCAGATCCGCGGGAACGCTCTTGTCCGAGAGATCGCCGGCGGCCTCGGCTGATCGGCGGCCAAGTTTTTCGATGGCCGCGACCGTATCACCGGCACCGCCCGCTTTGCTGGCGTGGCAAACCACATTTGCCCCCGCCTCGGCCAGAGCGAAGGCGATCGCCTGTCCGATGCCCGACGACGAGCCGGTCACAAAAGCGATGCGGTCATCCAGCCTGAATTTGTCGATCGTTGCCATCGCCTATTTGAGCTGACAGATATCCAGGACATTCATGTCGGTGTAATCGAGATTTTCGCCGCCCATGGCCCAGACAAAACTGTAATTTGACGTCCCGACGCCCATGTGGATCGACCACGGCGGCGACAGAACGATATCTTCGTTCTGCATCGTCATGGTTCGCGTCGTATCTGTCTGGCCCATGACGTGCATGATGCGAGCCTTTTCGTCGAGGTCAAAGTATAGATACACCTCGGAGCGGCGTTCGTGAATATGAGGCGGGCAAGTGTTCCAGACGCTGCCCGGGCCGAGCGATGTGAGGCCCATTACGAGCTGCGACGAGTCGCAAACACCGGGAATGATCATCTGATAGACCGTTCGAACATTTGCGGTCTCGGGCAAGCCGAGATGAAGCTTGTTCGCGTCCTTTGCCGTCAGAAGCCGGGTCTCGAAACGCTTGTGCG
>JAIBCA010000052.1 GCA_019694345.1 Pyrinomonadaceae bacterium
GGTGACGTGCGTGCGGCTTAGTCGCGTTCGACGGCCATCGCGACGGAGTTTCCGCCGCCGAGGCAGAGTGCCGCGACACCTTTTTTGGCTCCGCGTCGCTTCATCTCGTAGAGAAGCGTGGTCAGGATACGCGAACCCGAGTTGCCGATGGCGTGGCCGAGAGCGACCGCACCGCCATTGACGTTGACCTTTTCGAGATCGAGGCCGAGTTCCTGCATAACGCCCAGAGCCTGGACCGAGAACGCTTCGTTCAGTTCGAAAAGATCGACGTCCGACATTTCCCAGCCCGCTTTTTTGAGCACGTTGAGCACGCCCTGGACCGGCGCCATCATTATCAGCTTCGGCTCGATGCCCGACGAGGCCCACGCGACCACACGCCCGAGCGGCTCGATGCCGAGTGCCGCGGCATTCTCCGCCGACGTGACGACAACCGCCGAAGCACCGTCGTTGACGCCCGGCGCATTGCCGGCCGTGACCGTTCCGCCGTCGCGTTTGAACGCGGGCTTTAGTTTCGCGAGCGATTCGGCCGTCGTGTCGGGGCGGACCGGCTCGTCATAGTCGAGCACGATGGGGTCGCCCTTCTTCTGCGGTATCTCGACGGGCACGATCTCGTCGGCAAAACGTCCGGCGGCCTGTGCGGCAGCGGCCTTCTGATGCGAAGCGGCGGCGAAACCGTCCTGAGCCTCGCGGGTGATGTTGTATTTCTCGGCAACGACCTCGCCCGTGTTGCCCATGTGCCAGTTTTCGAACGGGCACCACAGACCGTCGTGGATCATCAGATCGGTCGCCGTCTGATTGCCCATGCGAAAGCCTTCGCGGGCCGTCTGCAGAGCGTACGGAATGTTTGACATCGATTCCATGCCGCCCGCGACGACGTACTCGGCATCGCCGAGAGCGACCGCCTGCGAGGCGAGGGCAACCGCCCGAAGGCCCGAGCCGCAAACCATGTTGATGGTCAGGGCCGAGGTTTCCGGTGGCAGGCCGGCCTTGATCGCCGCCTGACGAGCCGGAGCCTGTCCGATGCCCGCCTGGACAACACAGCCCATGATGACCTCGTTCACACTCGCCGGATCGATGCCCGCACGATTGACGGCCTCTTTGATCGCAACGGCACCGAGATCGGGGGCCGTCATTCCCTTTAACGCACCTTGAAACTTGCCGGTCGGCGTACGAACGGCACTGATGATCACAGCCTGTTTGGTATTAGTCATAATATTTGAATCGCTATATTAGCCTTGTGTTAAATGCAGATGATCGGACTCGAGCGAATGGAACCGCTCGAAGACCGCACGGTCCAACGCCTCACGATGATCGGGATGGGCGATCTTGACAAGCTCGGCCGCACGCTGGCGAAGGTTCTTTCCGTAAAGGTTCGCAACCCCGAATTCGGTGACGATGTAATGCACATGGGCCCGCGTTGTAACCACGCCGGCACCCTGTTTGAGGAACGGAACGATCTTGCTTTCGCCGCGGGACGTTGTCGACGGCAGGGCGATGATCGGCATTCCGCCCTCGGATAAAGACGCTCCGCGGATGAAATCCATCTGTCCGCCGACGCCGGAATATTGCCGCGTACCGATCGAATCGGCACAGACCTGGCCGGTCAGATCGACCTCGATCGCGCTGTTTATGGCCGTGACCTTGGGATTGCGGCGAATGACCGATGAATCGTTGACGTAGGCGATGTCCAGCATCAGGACCTGCGGATTGTCGTTGACAAAGTCGTAAAGCCGTTTCGTTCCCATCACGAAGCCCGCAACTATCTTCCCCGGATGCTTGACCTTTCTTTCGCCGGTCACGACGCCCGATTCGACCAGATCGATCAGCCCGTCCGAGAACATCTCGGTATGGATGCCGAGATGCTTGTGGTTCTTGAGCGAAGCGAGCACGGCGTTTGGAATCGACCCGATGCCCATTTGCAGCGTTGCACCATCCTCGATCATGCCCGCAATGTGATTGCCGATCGCTTGGTCAACCTCAGAAAGTGCAGGCGGAGCCGCTTCGGGCAGGCTATGATCCACCTCAACGAAATGATCAATGTCGCGAACATCGACAAGTGCATCGCCGATGGTCCGCGGCATATTCGGATTGACCTGAGCGACAACGATCTTGGCCGTTTCGACCGCGGCCTTGGCAATATCTACGGAAACGCCCAGCGAACAGAAGCCGTGGCTGTCGGGCGGCGATACATGGATCAACGCCACGTCGATCGGCAGCACACCCTTTCGGAAAAGCGCGGGGATCTCGGACAGAAAGACCGGAATATAATCACCGCGCCCTTCCTGAACCGCCTTGCGGACATTTGCCCCGACAAAGAAAGCATTGACGCGAAAGCTGTCTTCGAGCTCCGGCCGCGTATAGGGCGCCGTGCCCTCGGTGTGAAGGTGCACGATCTCAACGTCTCTGAGTTCGTCGGCCCTCTCCGTCATCGCATCGATCAATTCGATGGGTGCGGCAGCGACTCCATGGATGAAGACCCGGTCACCGGATCGAATACATTTGACGGCCTCGGCCGCGGAAGATCTGATCGTCATAAATTCATATTGACCGTATGTTCGGCGGTCAAAGCCCGATATCCTCGTTCCACACCTCCGGATGCGAGGAAATGAAATCACCTAACAGTTTTATACATTCAGGAGAGTTGAGATCGATAACTTCGACCCCATTTTCGCGAAGCCAATCAATTCCGCCTCTGAAATTAACCGATTCGCCGACTACCACCGTCCCGATGTTGAACTGCCGCACCAACCCTGAGCAATACCAACACGGCGCAAGTGTCGTAACCATTATCTTGTCGCGATAATTTCGCTGCCGGCCCGCCTTACGAAAGGCATCGGTTTCGGCGTGGACCGATGGATCCGATTCCTGGACCCGCCGGTTATGCCCGCGTCCAAGCAGGCCGCCGTTTGCGTCAAAAAGAGCCGCACCGATCGGAATACCGCCTTCGGCGAGTCCGATCCTGGCCTCGTCGATCGCTATTTCGAGCATTTGATGATGGCTGAGCATTGCCTCCATTTCTCAATTTTAACGAGAATTTCGACGATATGCTAATCTCAGTAATTATGGGACAGAATTTTCAGGCGGGTGATTTTCTCGCCTTTCAACTCGAGGCCGGTTTCGCTCTGCTACGGCTACTGCATATCGAAGAAAGCGGAGGCGAAAAAACGTGGCATTTGGCCGCATATGCAGATATGTTTCCGGATATCGAGTCGGCAGAAGCTGCTGCCGCTAGCGTGTCGCGTTTACAAACGAGTTCCCCACATATGGCTCTGACGACACGGGCGTTCGAGAGTACGCAGGTCGCAAGGCTGGTGAATGTCAGCCTCACGGAAAGCGAACTTGAGGCATTCAATTCCTGGAGGACGGATCCGGAACGTGCGGTTTCGGACCGGTCGGTCAGGTTAATGTTGGGATTGAGATGACCTGATCGCAGATCTGCTAAGTTCCGAAGTAGTGTCCTCGGTCACGCTTGCAGGTACTGCGTTTGAAAGTTCGGCGACATTGAGTAATTTGCCTGTTTGAAATGAACCCGGCAGTACTAATTCTTCGTGACCAAATCTGGTTTTGAGGTGCTTCTTGAGTAGGATAGTCCTCCAAACTGTCTGAACGTGCCAGCACCCAATAGCAATAAGAAGTCCCGCGGTGACGTATATCAGTGGGTTCGTGTCAGGCCTGAACCCGAGGAAGACGGACAGTAAGACGGCGAGCGAAAAACTGACCGCGATCGTCATCGATCCGAGCACGAGATTGGCGGTCAAATGCTGTTCGGGCGGCACCGGCCCTTTGATCGGTTTGGTAAGGTCAGGGAGAAAGATGCCGCATTGGCGGCAAAACGATTCCGGTATTTGGTCTGCGTTCCCGCAGCCTGGACAGAACATATTGATCACTATCACGAAATGATCGAGGTGAATGCTCGGCCATCAAGCGATCTTTCGCCGTTTTAATTCCTTTTCGATCGACTCGACCTCGCGGTTGACGTGGCCAGCTACGGAGGTATTTTCTTCCGCACGTCGGATCAAATAAGGCACTGCATCCGCAACGGGGCCATACGGAACGTATTTGGAAACGTTGTATTTGTTTTTAGCCAGAACATAAGAAAGCGAGTCGCCCATCCCATATAGTTGTGAAAAATATACATTCGGATGGTCGGGCGGTATCCCAAGTTCATGCATTCGTCGCGCCAGCTTTTGGGTGCTCTCCTCGTTATGGGTGCCAGCGACAAAGGCGACTGTTTCATGGTGTTTGAGACAATATTCTATCGCCTCGTCAAAATCCGCGTCTGTTGCTTCCTTGGTGTCATGTATGGGCGACGGGTAGCCCATCTCCTCGGCCCTCGCCCGCTCCTTTTCCATATAAGCTCCACGCACCAGCTTGACGCCTAGAAAGTAGCCGTTTGCACTTGCTGCTCTGCGCGACTCTTTAAGGAAGTTCAGGCGATCCTTTCGATACAACTGCAGCGTGTTGAATACAATGGGACGCTCCTTATTGAAACGCTCCATCATCTCAGTTGCCAGTCGGTCGATCGCATCCTGGATCCATGAATCTTCAGCGTCGATGAAAATTGGCTTGCCGGAATCATAGGCATGCTGGCATATTTCAAGGACACGGTTATGTATGCGTTCGCATTTTGCCTGACTCTTTGCGTCGAGCTTCTTTTTAGAGCTTAGCCGCTCAAGCGTTCCGAGTGGGGCAATTCCGGTGACCTTAAAGACCGAAAACGGGATCGCCGGATCATCTTTGGCCCGGTCGATGGTTTTGATGATCTCGTCCTTTGTACGGTCGAAGTCTTCTTCGGTTGCCTTGCCTTCGACCGAATAATCGAGGATCGTCCCAATACCGGCATTACCCAGACGCTTTATCGCCGTGTCGCATTCCTCGATCGTCTCTCCGCCGCAAAACTGCTCAAAGATCGTATTCTTTATCAGCCCCTCGACAGGCAGGCCGATTGCGAGCGAGAACTTTGCGATGCTGGTGCCGATAGAATTGAGGAGCGGCGAATTGAGCATTCGGAACAATCGGTGCTTTTCTTTCAATTCCGAATTCGATTTGTCCGCGAAGGCCGTTTCGGTGTCGTGAAAATCCAACTTAAAGTCACTCATACAATGAAAACCTTATCATACCGCAATCGATTGCAAAGGCAACCGGCAATGGTCGCCGCGTTCGTCCACATTGTTAATCGCGGAGTTTTACCGTATATTTTCTATTTCACGCCAAGGGCGATTTGCCCGCCGGGTGTAATCATTATTTATGTCAAAAGCACTTCCTAAAAGGTCCGAAAATTATTCGGAATGGTACAACGAGATCGTCAAGAGAGCCGACCTGGCGGAAAATTCGGCGGTTCGAGGCTGCATGGTCATTAAGCCTTATGGCTTCGCCATATGGGAAAAAATGCAGCGGGCTCTCGATGATATGTTCAAGGCGACCGGACACCAAAACGCCTATTTCCCACTTTTTGTCCCAAAGTCCTTTCTGGAGAAGGAGGAAGAACACGCTGAGGGGTTTGCAAAAGAGTGTGCGGTTGTCACGCACTACCGGCTCAAGGACAATCCCGACGGCGGCCTGATGGTCGATCCAAATGCCAAACTTGAGGAAGAGTTGATAATAAGGCCAACGTCAGAGGCCGTTATTTGGAACACTTACCGGAATTGGATCCAATCGTGGCGTGACCTTCCTTTATTGATCAACCAATGGTGCAATATTGTGCGGTGGGAAATGCGAACGCGTCTTTTTCTTCGAACGGCGGAATTTCTCTGGCAAGAAGGTCATACGGCGCACGCTACCGAGGCCGAGGCAATTGAGGAAACCGAGCGAATGCTCGGCGTGTATGCTACTTTTGCTGAAAAGTGGATCGGTCTTCCCGTTTTGCAAGGGGTCAAATCGCCCAATGAGCGGTTCGCAGGAGCGTTGGAGACCTACTGCATCGAAGCAATGATGCAAGATGGCAAGGCACTTCAGGCAGGAACATCGCATTTCCTCGGTCAGAATTTCGCGAAGGCCTTCGATGTGAAATTTGTAAATAAAGAAAACCAACAGGAATATGCGTGGGCAACGAGTTGGGGCGTATCTACTCGCTTGATGGGTGCTTTGATCATGGCCCATTCTGACGATCAAGGGCTGGTATTGCCGCCGAAACTCGCCCCGATTCAAGTGGTGATCATTCCGATCTATCGAAATCCGGAAGACCTTGCGGCAATAACCGCACGAGTTATGCCGCTGCTTGACGAGTTGCGAGCCGCCGGCGTGTCGGTCAAGTTTGACGATAACGACAGCCAGCGTTCGGGTTGGAAATTTGCGGAGTATGAGCTGAAGGGGGTCCCCGTGAGATTGGCGATCGGTACCCGTGATCTTGAAAACGGAACGGTCGAGGTTGCTCGACGGGATACGCTGTCAAAGGAAAGCAGGCCGTTCGATGGTATATCCTCATACATCGTCGGACTGTTAGACGACATACAGGAGAATATCTTTCAAAGGGCCTTGGCGTTTCGCGAGGAAAACACGCATTCAGTGGACACCTGGGAGCAGTTCAAGGAGCAGATCGAAAGAGGCGGTTTTATCTTGGCTCATTGGGACGGTACGGCCGAAACCGAAGAGAAGATCAAAGAAGAGACAAAGGCGACCATCAGATGTATTCCGCTGAACGCCACGGAAGAGGCGGGTTCTTGTGTATATACCGGAAACCCATCGAATAAACGAGTCGTCTTTGCCCGAGCATATTAAATAGCAGTTACCGTTTGTTGCTAAGAAAAACCATCCGCGACGCGACCGCAGTCAATTCGATAACGAATTCCTGCGGTCGTTGCCCGTTTTTGTTGTACAGATACCAAATTATGGGAGCCAGTCATGGTCTGTGAGAATATCCAGACTTTTTCGCGTTGATCGGCGTCTAAGTTAATGTTCGCGTTGTTCTTCGCGCGGATTCGTGCTGATAGTTTATTATTTTTGTGTCGCGGCGGAACATACATACTGTGAATGTATAAGCACTTTACGGATGAACAATTGGTCGAGATGGCTATCGGAGCCGATCCGAACGCTTTCGGCGAGATAGTTAAGCGGTGGGAGCGAAAAATATTTGCCCTATGCTTTGGTATGCTTGGACGTGAGGACGAAGCTCACGATGCCGCGCAGGAAGCCTTCATTGCGGCATATCGAAATCTGAAGAATTTCCGTGGGGACGCCAAAGTTTCATCATGGCTGCATAGGATCGCCGTCAACCAGTGTCTGACCACAAAGCGAAAAGCTCGAACCCGGAACGAAGAGTTTCTTGACGATGAGGACGGATCGGAGGACCGTGTATTTGTAGCGGCTGCCAAATATTCACCGGCTAACGAGACCGAAAAGGCAGAGCGATTAACTATCGTAAGGGCCGCAGTCGGGGCACTGCCGGGCGATCTCCGACAAGTGGTTGTAATGAAGGAATTTGAGGAAATGACGTTCCAAGAGATCTCGCAGACACTCGATGTGCCGCTCAGCACGGTAAAGAGCCGGCTCTATACGGCATTGAAACAGCTAAAGATGAAGTTGGAGCGAACGCCGGTCGAGGTGTCATAATTGTGAGAGGTGATCTTATGATGAGTCACAGCAAGAAATCGGATACATGCGACCGGATCGCTGAGATCGTGCCGTATCTTTACGGTGAGTCGAGCGTTGCGGATAGTGCTGAATTTGAAACTCATCTTTTGGATTGCGAACCGTGTACCGATGAATTTGCCGCGATAGCGGAAGCACGTTTTGCAGTTTACGAGTGGAACCGGGAAGAATTTTTATCGATCCCGACACCGGCTTTTGTTATCCCCTACGAGAAACAGGTCGAGAAAACGGTAATTCTCGGGAATGGATTTTCGAAGATCTTTGGATTGCCCCAACTTTCGTTCTGGGGTCAGGCTGCCGCGGCGTTTGGAACGATCGCTTTGCTTGTCGGCATTGGAGCCTTTGTTTTATCGGGTTCAGGTGAACACGAGATCGCCTCCAACAGCAATGCGGCCCTTCGCCCGAATGCGGCGATCCCGTCGGCCATCGCATCGGCTCCCGAGTCTCGGGCCGACGTCGATTCCGGCACGAAAGCGATCCCGGCCCGTTCGCCGCGCGTGAGTGTGGTCAAGGCCTCATCTGGCTCTCGCGCGGCATCGAACCCGTCCCGTGGAAGCCTAGACCGAGCGTCCTCAGTGCAAGCCAAGAACGGCCTGCGTCGGAGTCCGTCGGTTGCTCCAACCTTGAGCGGCAACGACGATGAGGTTGATGATTCCCTGAGGCTTTCGGACCTCTTTGCGGAGGTTGATTCCCTCGAATAAGCGTTCATTGGTAAAGTTATGAAAAACCAACTCCACAAGATCATATTTGGCGCCGGTTTCATGGTCGCAGCTCTTGTTTCTTCGGCTGCGGCGCAGGAAGAAACACGGGTTCCCGCAGCCTCGGGCGAGATGCGTCCGCAGAGTGACCGTTCGATAGACTATAGGCCGGACATTCTCCAACAGCTGGGCCTTACTCAGGAACAGGTTCAACGTATCCGCCGCTCGAATATGGAAAAGCGGCCGATGATGATGGCTGCCCAGGCAAAGGTACGCGACGCAATTGCGGCACTTGACGAAGCGCTTTATGCCGATATAGTTGACGAACAAATTGTGAAAGACCGCCTCCGTGAGTCTCAACTCGCGCAGGCCGAAGTTATCAAGATACGCTTCATGAACGAACTCGCAATCAGGCGGATACTGACGCCGGAACAACTCATACGTTTTCGTGAATTGCGGCAACAATTCGCCGAAAAACGGGAGAATTTCCAGACCCGCCAGAAAGACATATTGGAAAAGCGACAAATGAAACGTCAGACTCCGCCGAACCAGGCTCAGACGCGCGAAAAGCCGTAATTTCCCCACAGTGGTCCGTTCCGCTGATATCCAGTGAGCATTGGGTTCGAACCCTTCGGGTTCGGACCCTTTTCGTTTGGCATTTAGTCTATCTTCGTTGTAATCTTGTTGCTGCGCATCCAAAGATGAACAGTCCTAAAAATGAATCCAATTACGAAAATCCTCTATGAGTTTCAAGGGATCGGAAATCTTATCCTCAGGATGCTCAAGGGGCTCCGAAAACAGCCACGGTACTTTTCGGAGATCGTAAATCAACTTGACCATATCGGCGTCGGGTCCCTCGGGATAGTGATCCTTACGGGTTTTTTTACTGGCGGCGTTTTGATACTTCAGGCCTATCCCACGCTCGAATACTACGGTGCACAGAGTAATGCGGGACAGGGAGTCGCAACGACGCTGATACGTGAACTCGGCCCTGTTTTGACGGCTTTAATGGTGGCCGGTCGGGTTGGCTCGGCGATATCGGCCGAACTCGGGTCAATGGTCGTATCGCAGCAGATCGACGCTATGAGGGCTCTCGGCACTTCGCCGGTACGCAAGCTGGTGACGCCGCGAATCATCGCTCTTGTAATAGCTTTGCCGCTACTGACGGTTGCCTGCGACCTTTTCGGTTTGTTTGGCGGCGGCATCATCGCACAGCAGATCTATGGACTTGATAGTCATGTTTATATCTCGTCGGTTCGTGCCGGCGTGGACATCGAGGACCTGATCGGCGGCATTATCAAGCCGCTTACTTTCGGATTCATCATCGGAATAATCGCTTGCTACAAAGGCCTAAATACTTCCGGCGGTACGGTCGGCGTCGGAAGGGCGACAACAAATGCCGTCGTTTCGGCCTCGATCAACGTGATAGTCGCCGACTTTTTTCTGTCAAAAATGCTGCAGGGATTGTTCAGCAGCACTCTGTTTTAGAGAATGACACTCTTTTCCACGGACGCAACCGGTGAATTCGGATCAAATGGGGCGGCCCCGATTACGAGCGGGGCTGAGTCCCGACTCGTACCGGCGATCGAATTTCGAGATGTTTATCTCGCGTTTGACGATCAGGTTATTCTCGACGGAGTGAACTTCTCGGTCCGACGCGGCGAGACGAAAATCGTTCTTGGAGGATCGGGCAGTGGAAAATCCACGATAATAAATCTTATCCTCGGCCTACTCAAGCCCGACAGCGGCCAGATACTGGTTGACGGTGAGAACATTACGGATTTCGACGACCAGGATCTGATGGCGGTCCGGAAGAAGATCGGAATGGTCTTCCAAGAAGGAGCTCTTTTCGACTCGCTGTCCGTGTATGAGAACGTTGCGTACCGTCTTATCGAGGAAGGCGTGGATGAAGAAGAGATCGAGCACGAAGTGACGCGAATGCTCCATTTTGTCGACCTTGACGAAGCAATCGACAAGATGCCGAACGAGCTCTCGGGAGGAATGCGTCGCCGCGTTGGGATCGCTAGAGCCTTGGTCGGCAACCCGAGCATCGTACTTTTTGACGAACCAACTGCGGGTCTTGACCCACCGACTGCCAGGACGATCTGCGAACTTGCGATCAAACTGCGGGATCTAGAAGACGTTTCGTCGATATTTGTGACGCACGAGATGAATAATCTTGAGTATCTTAGTTCGGAATATGCTATCGTTGACGAAAAAGGCGAAGTGAGTTTCGAGACCGAAGGTGACTTTCTCTGCCTTATTAACACCGAGGTTCTCATGCTGAGAAACGGCAAGATCATATTCAGCGGCAAAGACGAGCAGCTCAGAAAGGCGGATGACCCTTATATACATCGATTTATTCGCGGAAAATAACTAAACCCAGTGCCCAGGACAAGTAAAAAGCTAACGTTAAGTGAATTGCGAGTGGGCATTTTTATGCTCGCTGCACTGTTGGTGTTCGGATTTATGATCCTCAATTCGAGCGGAGATTTTAACCCGTTCGAGAAGAAACTTAGATTAAGGGTCCGATTTGCGAGCGCCGACGGTTTGCGCAAGAACGCGGAAGTACAGCTCGCCGGCATCAGCGTCGGAAAGGTCGAAGACGTAAAGTTCCTTCCACCCGACAGCCCGGAGGGCGAAAGGATCGAGGCAACTCTTGGCGTCGTACAGGTCTTGGATAAGAAGCCCATTGGCGATCTCATTAGAACGGATTCGACGGCGACGCTGGTTGCGACATCGGTGCTCGGCAATGACAAGATGATCAACATCACGACCGGAACGGAAAAAGGTTCCGCAGTCGAGAATGACACCATCCTTAAATCCAATTCGGCGATCTCGATGAACCAGCTGACCTCCACGGGCAACGATCTCCTTAAGCAGATAAACAAATTGGCGATCCCCGCAAACGAGATCCTTAACAAGGCCAATCAGGGCGAGGGCACTCTCGGTCGGATAGTCAATGACGAATCGCTGTACCGGAGCCTCGACGGTGCTGTTGCCGAGACTCGAGCAATGATGACGCGGCTGCAGACCACCATCGACAAGATCAACGAGGGCAAAGGTTCAGCCGGAAAACTCGTTAACGACCCGGCTCTGTACGACGGGCTAAATAGGACCGTCGCTCAACTAGAGTCGATCTCGGCCGACATCAAGGCCGGCCGTGGAAGCGCCGGTAAATTCGTCAATGATGATGCCCTATACAATGAAACAAGGGCGGCCATCACCGACCTGCGAAAGTCGATAAATAGCATCAACGATATCGCGGCGGACATAAAAATGGTTACCGCCGATATCAAGGACGGCAAAGGTACCGCCGGCAAACTTTTGAAAGACGAAAAGTTATATGACGACGCCCGTGAGGCCATTAGCCGATTCAACTCAACCACCACTCGAATCGAGGCGATACTTGCAGATGCACAGGCCGGCAAAGGGACGCTTGGCCGGTTTGTCACGGACGAGACTCTTTACAATAGCCTGAATCAGACCGCTTCGAATATCAATCAATTTTCAAGCGAAGGCACGAAACTGCTTTACGACTTCAGGCAAAATCCCAAAAAATTTCTTCGTATTAAACTTGCGATCTTCTAAGCGGCACCGCATCCCAGGGAGCAATGTTGGCTAGCTGCGGATTGACGTGCGCACTATAAGTGTATATACTATGCATAAAGAGAGAAATATACATTATCAACCCGGCCAGTACGTATATTGCCAAATGTTATGCAGAAACACGCAAGACAGGACCTGATTCTAAAGCTGATCGAGGACAACGCTGTCAGCAGACAGGAACAGATCGTCTCATTACTCGCCGACCGCGGCCACCTAGTCACACAAGCTAGCGTTTCGCGTGACCTTGTCGATCTGGGCATCGTCAAGGTCAAGGGTAATTATGCCTCGCCCCGTAAAACGACGATGTCTGGTTTCGGGATCGTCGATCTCGCCGTGGCGGGCGAAAACCTGATCGTGGCCAAATGCCAATCGGGTCTCGCTTCGGCGATCGCCGTCAAGATCGATTCGGCGAAGATCAAAGAGATCGTCGGTACAATCGCCGGCGACGACACCATAATGATCGCGGTCGAAAATGGCCCGAGGCAGCGGCTTGCGATCAAAAAGCTCTGGGATGTCCTTTCGAAATAGTATGACGAGCAATTGTGAGTCAAACATCATAAGGGTCGATAAGATCGGCTCAGCCGCGGCCCGCCTTGATCTGCCGCACGAGATTGCGGTAACCAAAGGAACGGCCGTCCCGAGTTCCGGTGATGTAGTCGTTGTCCGGGCTCTCGGCGAATCTGCGACCTATGGCAATCTAGAACTCGGAAATGGCCGTCTCGCTCGTATCACGACCGGCGACGTCCTCGTCGGTGTCTTGGGTGCCCGCCGTGCGCTTAAGGGCTTTGTCGGCGATGTTCCGTCCTCTATCGGCGCCGGCGACCGACTACATCTGCTGAACATGGGCGGCGTCATCGGCATTTGCAGCGGCCATCATTCATCTTTATCGGATGCCATCACCGTCCAAGTTCTCGGTGTCGCCGTGCGCCCCGAAGGAGACGTAGTAAATATCGGCGATGGTGCACTGGAGCCGGCCGCCACGCTCGTGCACTCTGCGCCTATGATCGTGATCGGCGGAACCTGCATGAACTCGGGCAAGACGGTTGCCGCAACTGAAATAATCAAGCAGGCCAGCCATCGCGGCCTGAGGGTCGCCGGCGCAAAATTGTCGGGGGTCGCGGCTCTTCGCGATACGCTCAATATGCAGGATCACGGTGCCTTTGCCACCGCAAGCTTTATGGATTGCGGCCTGCCGTCCACGGCCAATATTGAAGATCTGGCTCCGACCGCGAGATCGATCATCAATCACCTCAATTCCCTTTCGCCGGACCTTATCGTCGTCGAACTCGGCGATGGCATTGTCGGCGGATATTCGGTCGAATCCGTGCTCCGCGACGTACAGATCCGTGAGGCCTTCACGACATTTGTCCTTTGTGCTTCGGATTATGTCGGCGTGATCGGCGGAGCGTCCGTGCTCCAACAGTTCGAGATCGGCATCGATGTCGTGGCCGGATCGGTTACAGATTCGCAAATGGGTGAGGACTATATCACTTCTCATTTTGGCTTTACCGCCGGCAACGCCCGACGTGACGGTTCGAGACTCTTCGATCTCGTCTATGCGCCGGTAACAAGGATGAAATTAGCAGCATGACGGGCGATCACACTGACAAGATAAAGGCGGCTATTTTTGGCGGCTCAGGTTACGGCGGCAGCGAACTGCTCCGAATACTGATGTGCCACCCCAATGTCGAGATCACGCTGGTCACGGCAAACGAGCACGCGGGCAAACTGATCGGCGACGTTCACAAGAACCTGTTTGGCCTCACCAATCTTGCGTTTGAAAGGTCACCCGAGGACCTTTCTTCGCTGGGCGATCTGGATGTTGCGTTCTTTGCACTTCCTCATGGCCAGGCATTGTCGATACTTCCGCAACTGCCGCCGACGGTCAAGGCGATCGACCTGTCGGGTGACTTCCGGATCAATGACAAGTCGGTGTTCGCCCAGTTTTACAAGATCGAGCACACCGCCGACGAACTGCAGGCCGATTTTGTTTACGGGCTAACGGAACTGAACCGCCACGCCATCTCGACAGCCAAATACATCGCGAACCCGGGCTGTTTTGCGACCGCGACATTACTTGCCCTGGCACCGCTCGTAAAGCGGGGCGCCCTGTGCGGCAAGATCATCGTTGACGCCAAGACCGGCTCGTCGGGCTCCGGGGCAAAGGCCGCTGCTAACACGCACCATCCGCAGCGAATGACGTCGTTCTATGCATACAAGCCGTTCACTCATCAGCATTTACCCGAGATAAAACAGTGTCTGGCTACGGTCGGCGATATACCGTCGGACCTTGTTTTCATGACACATAGTTTGCCGGTCGCCCGCGGCATTTTCGCTTCGTGTTACCTAGAATTGGCCGAACCGCTTTCGAGCGACGACCTTACGGCCGTTTACCGGCGCTTTTACGAGGGCTCGCGGTTCGTCCGACTCGTTGAAGGTTCGCCGGATATCAACTGGGTCAAGACCACGAACTTCTGCGACATTGCCGTGCACACAAGCGGCCGAAATGTCGCGGTATTTGCGGCGATCGACAATCTTGTCAAAGGAGCGGCCGGACAGGCTGTCCAAAATATGAACCTGATGTTCGGGTTCGAAGAAACTACCGCTCTGATGTTCGCCGGGACGAATCCTTGATCAATGAATATCGTCGAACAAGAAGATTGGGCCTATACACTGTTTCACGACGGCCTCGAAGGCGGATATTTTCTGGAAACCGTCTGCGGCACGATCGGCGTATATTGCCTGACGATCAGGCTCAGTGCCGAAGAGGTCGAAGCGATGAAGGCCGATCCCTCATTTATCAAAGACCTGGCTCGGAAGATCACGTATTCCCCGACCAAGTATATGAGCCGGCGCGTACCCGATTTCGAACCGGAACCACATGATCATGAACTTTGAAGAAATACAAAATATCGAATCCTCCAATCAGGTCGCGACCTACGCAAAAATGGAAATTTCGGTCGAACGCGGTCGCGGCGTCTGGATCTGGACAAGCGAGGGCGAAAAGTTCCTTGATCTTTACGGCGGCCACGCGGTTTGTGCGACCGGACATTCACATCCGCACGTCGTAAAGGCGATCGCCGAACAAGCCGAAAAGGTTCTCTTTTACTCAAATCTGGTCTTTTCCGAGATTCGGGCAAAGGCGGCGGCAAAGCTCGCTGAGATCGCCCCGAAACCGCTGGAAAAGGTCTTTTTCTGCAATTCCGGCACTGAGGCAAACGAAAACGCGATGCGAATGGCCCGTATGGCGACCGGCAGGCAAAAGGTCATCACCTTTACCAGCGGATTTCACGGCCGCACCGCCGATGCGATATCGGCGACGTTTCTTGGCAAATATCGTGAAATCGGGCGGCCGAACGTGCCGTTTCACGAATGCGCGGAATTCGGCGATATTGCGAATGTCGCTGCCATTGCCGACCGCGAAACGGCGGCGATCATGCTCGAGCCTATTCAGTCGATGGCCGGCGTCCGTGAGGCCACGCCCGAGTATTTTGCGAGCCTTCGACATTTGTGCGACGATCTTGGAATCGTTTTAATATTCGACGAGGTCCAGACCGGCATCGGCCGCATGGGCAGATGGTTCTTTGCCGGAAGCGACAATGCCGGCGGCGTTGTGCCGGACATCGTTACGCTTGCCAAATCGCTCGGCAGCGGCGTACCGGTCGGAGCTTGCATCGTCAACGACGACATCGCAGCACAGATCAAAACCAATGATCTTGGCACGACCTTTGGCGGCGGAATGCTCGCCATGGCGGCGGTTCTTGCCACACTCGAAGCGATAGAAAATGACGGGATGATCCGAAACGCGGCGGCGATCGAGCAGCATCTGCGGGACTCCCTTGCCGATGCCCATGGCGTTGCGGCCATACGTGGTAAGGGATGTCTTCTCGGCATCGAATTCGACGAACCGTGTTCGGCTATCCACAGGTCCCTATTGTCAAAGAACATCATCACCGGTACATCGAGCGACCCAAAGGTATTGCGGTTGCTGCCGCCCTTGATGGTCACTACGGATGAGATCGACCTGCTGGTCGATGAACTGCGAAAATGAAAGACTTCTTAAAAACATCCGATCACGACAGATCAGTACTTGAGCGACTGATCGAACAAGCGATCGACATCAAATCCGGAAAGCAGGCTACAAAGCCGCTGGCGGGCCGTTCGGTCGCCCTTGTTTTCTTCAACCCGAGCCTGCGGACGCGAGCGTCGATGCAGGTCGGCATTTACGAACTCGGCGGCAATCCGGTGATACTCGAGCCCGGCGGTACATCCTGGACACTCGAGCATCGCGACGGCGTCGTGATGGACGGTAACAAGACCGAGCATCTGGCCGAGTTTGTCCGTGTGCTCGAGCGGTATGTTTCCGCGATCGGCGTCCGGACATTTGCCGAACTCAAGGACTGGGAAGCGGAACGTACGGACCCGATCCTTGCGGCATTTTCAAAATACGCGAGCGTCCCGGTCATCAATCTCGAATCGGCGATGCACCATCCGTGTCAGGCGATGGCCGATATGATGACGATCCGCGAGAAACTCGGCCCCGAACGAAAAAAGGTGCTCCTCACCTGGGCGTGGCACCCGAAGCCGCTGCCGATGGCGGTTCCGAACAGTTTCGCACTGGCGGCCGCCCAATTTGGACACGATCTGACGATCGCCCATCCCCAAGGCTATGATCTGGACACCGAAGTGCTGGACGAGATCCGGTCTCAGGCCGAGCTCAATGGCGGCAGCGTCAACTATTCAAGCGATCCCTACGGAGCGTTCGATTCCGCCGACGTCGTTTACGCTAAGAGCTGGGGCAGTCGGCATTTTTACGGCGATCCGGACGGCGATATCGAAAAGCGTGCTCCGCTGCGTGCAGACTGGATAGTTGACGAGGCAAAGATGGCTCGTACGAATGAAGCCGCCTTTATGCACTGTCTGCCCGTCCGCAGAAATGTGATAGTTACCGACGGTGTCATCGATTCGCCAAATTCAGTCGTCATCGACGAGGCCGAAAACCGCCTCCACATACAAAAGGCAATAATGACAACGCTGCTCAAGTGATCGGCCGCAAGTCAGACATAAAATGGGCGTTCATTGGATATGAAACATCTAATACGAGCTACTGTCATCGCCACTTTTGCGTTATCCGCTGCCATTGGTTCACACGCCCAATCCTGCGGCAACGGCACCAACACCATCACGATCTATGTCAGAAACGGGATGAACGCCGTCAACACGAGATACGAGATATTTCCGGCTTCGCCGTTGCGGTACCGGAATGAGAATGGCGCGATGCGGAAACTCGAAAAGGTCGCTGAATATCTCAGCACGACATTCTTTCCGCTCGAAGACGTCTATTTCTCACGCTGGTGGATGAAACCGCGAACCGTTCGCAAAGAGGACGCCGAGAGGTTCATTAACAGCTACGATCCGCGAATGTTCGAGGCTCCCTTCATTGACGGAAAACTGGAAGCTTTCTCGTTCTCCGGAAAGATCACGGGTGACACTTTGAGCTTCGTCACATACGAAATGGATGATATGCCGCTTTTGCTGAAGGTCGCAGCCGATAATTACGAACCGGTGTACGTCCTCGGTATGCATAGAGGCGGATGTTCACGGAAATTTGATCTGCTTCTGTCGAAGCAAATTGATCCGAGCAAAAACCGATAACCTATGGAACAAGAAACACTCGATCTGCTGCGCGAGTCGCTGCCGTATATCCAGAAATTTCAAGGCAAGACCTTCGTCGTAAAATTTTCGGGCAAGGTCACAGAGGACAAGGCTAATCTTGCTTCGCTTGCGGAGGAACTCGCCCTTCTGCACCAGGTCGGGATACGCGTGTGCGTCATCCACGGCGGCGGTAAACAGCTAAATGAGCTCGCCGAGCGGCTCGGCGTGGTCCAGACGGTCATCGGCGGCCGACGCGTGA
>JAIBCA010000099.1 GCA_019694345.1 Pyrinomonadaceae bacterium
CGGCCTGGCCGATGGCAAGCGTACCGACCGGGACGCCGGCGGGCATCTGGGCGATGGAGAGCAGCGAATCGAGCCCCTTCAGGGCCTTGCTCTCGACCGGTACGCCGAGTACGGGCAAGACCGTCTGTGACGCACACATTCCGGGCAGGTGGGCCGCTCCGCCGGCCCCCGCTATGATGACCTCGATGCCGCGTGATTCGGCCGATTTGGCAAATTCGAACAAGAGGTCGGGCGTGCGGTGAGCCGAAACGATCTTGCTCTCATGCTCGACGCCGAACTCGGCCAGCATCTGTGATGCAACCTCCATCGTCGGCCAGTCGCTCTTGCTGCCCATTATTATCGAAACCAGCGGTTGGGGGGGTCTGTTTGCCATTACGTCCTGAATTTATCAAATAAATGAAAAAGGGCGAAGTCCAAACCCCGCCCTGATAGCACTTGCTCCGGCAAGTGATCTACAGTTTGCGGACGCGGCCCTCGATCTTTTGATCGAAAGTCCTGAATTTTTTGAGGTATTTGACCATCGAATCGAGTATTTCGACACCGGTGTTCTTATACGAAAGCGTCTTTTTGAAGGTCAGGAAACCGTCGCCGCCGTCGGCCAGAAAGTTTGACGTCAAGACTTTATAGGTCTTGCCGTCATCGAGCGGTACGCCTTTGATATTGCATTTGACGATGCGGCTGCCGACCGGTTTGCTTTCGTCATAGACGACCTCGACACCTTTTGAGACCTGCAGGATGCCGTTGGTCAGTCCGGCACCGTGTTCGAATATCGCACGCATATCGCTGCCCTTCATTTGGAGCTGAACGATGGTATTGGGAAACGGAAATGCCGAGATCAGGTCGCCGACGCGCACCAGGCCGGCATCGATGTCCTGCCGAAGGCCGCCGCTGTTGGTGACCGCAAAGTCATATTCCGGATGGGCATTTAGCATTGCGTCAGCGACCATATCGCCCATATTCGATTCTTCGCCGTAGGAACGCGTCAAAGCGGACGGCGTTGTCGTCACCACTTCGTCGGTGATCTGTTTCAGCTTATCTTTCCACTTGCCGATGACCTTCAGCATCTGCTCGTCGTCCGGCACCTCATCGTCGTAGAGATAGTTCAAGGTGTTCTTGAATGACGTGACCTTGTCGGACCTTTTATCGTATGAGATCTCGAGCTTTCCGAGCTCGATAGTGTACGCGTCGGTCGAAACGATGATCGTTCCGTTCGAGACCAGCGGCACCGGCGTGCCCTGATGAGCGTGACCCGTGACAATAATGTCGATGCCCGGCACGTTCTTCGCCAGTTCGATATCGCGTTGGAGGTTGCGGGCGACGTCCTTTGCTCCGGTGGTCGATTGTCTGCCGGGAATGCCCTCGTGGATCAACAGCACGATGATATCGGCCTTGTCCTTTAGTTCCTGGATATATTTCCGCAAATAAACTTCTTCGTCACGGGCCTCGACGCCCTGGATCATTTCGTCCGACGTCGTGTCATAGAAAGCAAATTTGCCGTGCATTCCGATCACGCCGATACGTATGCCGTTGACCTCTTTTATGATGTATGGATTGTTCCAATGCAGTTTGTTAGTGCCCTTTTCGAAAATATTGCCGTTCAGGATCGGGAACTTGGCCCTCTTGAACTGCTCTCTCGCGTTCTGCCACCCGTGGTCGAATTCGTGATTGCCGACGCAGGCGGCGTCGAGCCCCAGATAGTTCATCGCGTCGATGATCGCCTCGCCTTTGGTCAGCGAGCTGATATACGGTCCGGTGAAATAGTCGCCGGCGTCAAAATAGACGGTGTACGGGTTTGCGGCCTTTTCACGTTTGACGAGCGTCGCTATATTGGCAAAACCGCCCACAAGACGCGTATCGCTGACCCACGGCACTTTGTGCGGCTCGAGATGTGCGTGCAGATCATTTGAATACAGTATCGTGAGCTTTCGATCCTGGGCCTGTGCGGCCGCCGAAACAAAGAGCAACGCGGCGGCCATTGCTAGCATGAACCTTTTCATATCGCCTAGTTTTATCAGACTTTTTGGCCAGTAGGAAATGCGGGATCAGCCGAAAGCGGAATACTTTGCTAAGTGCGGCCTGACCATTTGCCTGATACCTTGACCTTTATCCACTTTTCGAGCTCGACCGCATGAAAAACGATCGCGGACAACGCCAGCGTGACGCCCAATTCAGCCGGCGATAACGGGCGGGTTTTGAACAGATCGTTCATCACCGGCAGGTATATGACCGCAAGCTGCAGGCCAATGGTCGCCGCAACCGCACTGATCAAAGGAATATTGCTGAAAATTCCCTGCCGGTAGAGAAACGTCCTTTCGCTCCGAACCGCCAGCACGTGCCCAAGCTGTGAAACCGAGAGCACCGTAAAGACCATCGTCTGCCAATTTGGCGAACCTATCCCGATCGCGACGGCCTGAGTTGCGATCGTCACTGCCGCCATTAGTATGCCGACCCAGACGATGTGATATCCGACACCGTCCGAAAACAGACTCTCACTCACCGGCCGCGGCGGCCGCTTCATAACATCGGCCTCGGCCCTTTCACTCGCGATAGCCAAAGCCGGAAGCCCGTCGGTGACCAGATTTATCCAGAGAATGTGGATCGGCAGCAGCGGGATCGGCAAGCCGAACAGCGGCGGCAGTGATATCGTCAATATCTCGGCACTATTGCAGGTCATTATGTACTTAACAAATTTGCGGATATTGTCGAATATCCGACGTCCCTCTTTTACAGCCGTGACGATGGTCGCAAAATTGTCGTCGAGCAAGATCATGTCGGCGGCCTCTTTGCTGACGTCCGTCCCGTTGATCCCCATCGCGATACCGATATTCGCCGCGCGAAGCGAGGGCGCGTCGTTGACGCCGTCGCCGGTCATTGCAGCAAAATGGCCCTTGCGCTGCAACGCCCGGACAATTCTCAGCTTTTGGTCGGGCGACACCCTTGCGTAAACCTGCGTCCGCTCGACCTGTGCGTAAAATGCCTCGTCGCTAAGATGCTTCAGCTCCGCTCCGGTCAGAACCAGCCCATGCTCGTCGAGAATTCCGATATCGCGGGCGATCGCCTTTGCCGTCAGAGGGTGATCTCCGGTGATCATTACAGGCGTTATGCCGGCCGAACGGCATTCATCGATCGCGTCGCGGGCCTCGATCCGTGCGGGGTCGATGAGTCCGACGAGGCCTAGTAGATCGAGTCCGCTCTCGATCGCGTCATATTTTTCGGTTTCCGGGAGCACCGCGACTATCTTTGCGGCATACGCGAGCACACGCATACCGCTTTCGGCCCAGCATTCGGATATGCGTTTGACCAGGTCCGCCTGGTCACTGTCCCCAAGTGCCTCAACTACCGCCTCGCTCGCCCCTTTCGTCACGATCAGAAAGCCGTCAGAAAAGCCGTGGATCGTGGTCATACATTTTCGATCCGCATCAAATGAGATCTCGTCGATC